>JBLNDH010000647.1:0-5993 GCA_050261455.1 Bacillota bacterium | reverse complement strand
AGTCCTGCACAGCGGCCGCAAGACCACCGCCGACACCGTGCCTGTCAACTTGCACGCCCGCCTCAGCGCGATCGGCACGCTGGAACTCTGGGCCCAGGAAGCACGCGGCGATCGCCAGTGGCGACTGCAGTTTGATGTGCGATCAGCCACTCGCGCCGAGTTCGAGAAGCACATCGGCGCCGCCGAAGCCGAGGGTTTTGTCGATGACCAGACCGCCACACCCGCCAAAGCCCTGATATGCTCGGCATTTTCCGCCGGACCCCACAAAGCCACCGACACGAATAAGGATTCACAGTTGCCCGCCTCGGCGACCCCCGCAAGCCTGGTGAAGCGTTTGGAACTGGTCACCGGCCTGTCACGCAGCGAGTGGCCATCCTCCCTCATGCGATCCTTCTGGGAAACGCTTCTCGAAACACAGGATGGACGGCGACTATCACCAGAACATGAAATTCGCTGGCTGAATCTCGTGGGCTTCTGCCTGCGGCCCGGGTATGGCCTCGCCGTCGATGATTGGCGTGTGGCCCAAACCTGGCGAATTCTGCCGCAAAAACTGCATCACCCGAAAAACGAGCAGTGCCGAGCCGAGTGGTGGATCCTCTGGCGGCGCATCGCCGGAGGTTTGTCGGCCGGGCAACAACTCACCCTGGCTGAGCCGCTTATCGCCGCCATGAAATCGCGTTTGCGCCCCGCCGGCGCCATTGATCAACCCAAGACCTCGCCTTTCCAATATGGCCCCCACGAATCGGCCGAGGTGTGGCGCCTGCTCGGATCCCTGGAATTGCTGAAGCTCCCCGTGAAGCTCGAACTCGGCCAGATTCTGCTGGATCTCTTGCCTCGCGAGAAACCCACCTCGGTCGTGAACGCCGCTTTGTTCGCCCTCGGCCGTCTGGGATCGCGTGTGCCCGTGTACGGCCCCCTCAATGCGCTGATCCCCCCCGAAGCGGCCGAAGAATGGGCCGGGCGTCTACTCCAGATCCTGCCCGATCTCTCGCATGATGAGGAATCCAACGGCTCGAACGATCTGTTCCCACTCGTGCAGCTCACACGTCGCACCGACGATCGCTATCGCGAAATCAGCGAAGAGACGCGCCGTGCGATCCTGGACTACCTGCGCAGCCGCGGCGCGACAGAACACTACATCGAGTTAGTTGAAAAAGGTGGCCGCCTCGGCGACGAAGAACAACGCCTCACCTTCGGCGAAACCCTGCCACGAGGATTGCGGATCGACTGACTCTCGTCAGTTGATTGATCGCCAGGTGAGCCTCGTCTACAAGTCGGGCCGAGCCGTCCCCGGCCCGGATTTCCCCCCGACATCTCACCAAGCCAGTCATCCTCCCTATCGTTGCCAAAACCCGCCCCGCCGCAGACAATGCTCAGCATCATCCATCAAAGGGAGAGGCCCATGTCGCGGGATCTGACCGTAGTCATCGTTCTTCTGTTGCTGATAAGCCCCTTGCACCTGCTCACGCAGGCGCCGGCCACTCAGCCTGCCAACGACCCTGAAACTCTGATCGCACAACTCTCCGCCGATGATTGGAAAGCCCGCCAGCAAGCCCAGGAACGCCTGATCGAGATGGGACAACCGGTGGTCGAGCGTCTCAAGCGGCTAATACGCGAAACTCAGGATGAAGAAATGCGCAGCCGCGCCGAAACCGCGTTGCGACAGATCGAAGCCAACGATCGTTCCGGCCCGACGCTCGTGACGCTCCACATGAACAACACCCCTTTATCGACGGTGACCCGTGAACTGGCCAAACAGGCCAAGACCGAAATCACCCTCTGGCCGCCATTCGACCACCAATGGGAATCAGCCAAAGTTAGCATCAATGCCGAACGACAACCCTTCTGGCTGGTCATGCGGGAACTCTGCGAGCAGGCCAGCCTGACTCCCAACCGCACGGTCGGCGCGGAATATGCCATCACGCTGGTGCGGCATGATCGAAGCACTTGGGCCAGGAAGCCATTTGTCATGCATGAGGGCTTTCTGATCACCGCTGAGGAGGCCAATCGCAGTCATAACATTGACTATGCAGCCCAGGACATCGCCAACTCCTTCTCCATCCAGTTTCGGATTCTGGCAGACCCCAAATTGCGTGTGATTCAACGCCCCCGGCAGATCAAGCTCGAGGAAGTACTCGATGAAAAAGGCAACTCGCTGGCTCTCCCCAGCCCAAACAACTGGGGCCCCAATGTCCCCGAGCCTTGGAGCGCGGGGTGGCTGTGCGATGTCAGCGCCACCTTGAAATACCAGCCCGACATCGGCAGACGCATCGCCTCCTTCAAAGGCTCCGCGAGTTTCGTGACGATGAGCAAGAGCGACACCTGGCAGATCCCCGATGTCCTCAATGCCAAGGATGTGCAACACGCCATGCCCCTCGGCAAGTACACACTCCACGAGGTACGCCAGACACAAGGAGGCCAGTACCGAGCCACCATTCTCATCGACCTCACCGCCGGCCCGGTTCCTCCTCAGAATCCGCTCGTCAGCTTGGGGACACTTCAGCAATGCATCCGACTGGTGGATGCCAACGGCCGGGGATATGCAATGGGCGGCGGCGGAGGTGGCAGCATCAACGCCAAACGCCTGAGCTATCTGATTCATTTCCATCCCAACGACGTCATAGCGCCAAAACTCGACCCCCCGGCCAAGCTGATCTGGGATGTCCCAGTGGAACTCAAGGAAATCCTCGTCCCCATCCAATTCAAGGACCTGCCCATCCCATAAACCGGCGACCATCCCCCCACGCCGGGTTCGGAGCTACGCGACGACCCGGATCTCCTCCCATTCAGGAAGTCACCTCAATCCCGCCTCAGCTTGATCCTCGGAAAAAAGGATCCTAGTATCCTTTGATGTCCGGGCTGGCTCATCGTCTCAATTGCATATTGAGGGTTTGATATGGATGTGGCTCTGCTGTCGCGAATCCAGTTCGCTGTGACCGTCGGGTTCCATTTCCTCTTCCCGCCCATCACCATCGGCCTGGCTTGGCTGCTTTTAGTGGTGGAAACCCTCGGCTGGCGGACGGGGCAACCCGTGTACGGCAACATCGGCCGCTTCTTCGCCAAGCTCCTCGGCCTCACCTTCGCGGTCGGCGTCGCCACCGGCGTGGTCATGGAATTCCAGTTCGGCACCAACTGGGCCCGCTATTCCAAATTCGTCGGCGACATCTTCGGCGCCCCCCTGGCCGCCGAGGCCATCTTCGCCTTCTTCCTCGAATCCGTCTTCCTGGGCCTCTATCTCTTCGCCCGCGACCGCATCTCCAGAAAGCTCCACTGGTTCTCCATCCTCATGGTCGCCATTGGCTCGACACTGTCCGCCTTCTGGATCATCGTTGCCAACTCCTGGATGCAAACCCCCGCCGGCTTCACCATCACCCCCCTCCGCCCGGATATCCCCGCCTATGTCCCCGGCATGTGCATCGACCCGGCGTTGTATCGCGCGGAACTCACCAACTTCTGGCAGGCGGTCTTCAATCCCTCCACCATCATCCGCTATGTCCACACCGTCACCGCCTCCGTCGTCTGCGGCGCCTTCTTCATGGCTGGCGCTGCCGCCTATATCCTGCTCCGAAGCACACGGAAAGCCGATCCATCTCAACCGACCGGCCCCGCCGTGATTGCCCTGGCCCAAAGAGCCCTGGGCATTTCCCTGCTGGTTGGCCTGGTCTTCTCCATCATGGTCGCCTTCCCCTCCGGGCACCACCACGCCAAGCAGATCGCCCGCTTGCAGAAAGAGAAATTCGCCGCCATTGAAGGCCTGTACACCACGCAATCCGGCGGCCGGCCGCTGGTCATGTTCGCCTTGCCTTTCACGGAGCCGCCTCACCTCAAAGCCCGCATCGAGATTCCGAACATGCTTTCGCTCATGGCGTTTGGCGACATCAATGCCCACATCCCCGGCATCGACCAATTCCCCAAGGAAAACATCCCCCCACTCTGGCTCACCTTCGTCTCCTTCCACAACATGGTCGCCCTCGGCATGCTCTTCATCGCCGCCGCCACCTTTGGCACCGTGGAGTACTATCGCGGAGCCCTCTTCGGCAAACGCGGGTTCCTCTGGCTCCTGGTCTGCATGGTCCCCTTGCCTCTGGCCGCCTGCCAGTTCGGCTGGGTCGTCGCCGAAGTCGGCCGCCAACCCTGGATCGTCTATGGCCTCATGCGCACCAGCGATGCCTTCTCCGCTAACCTCTCCGCCGGCCAAGTGCTCTTTTCCCTGCTCCTCTTCAGCTCAATTTACCTGGCTCTGCTGGCTTTGTACTTCAAGGTGCTGTTCCATAAGCTCCACCACGTTCCCGCCACCCTCGCGCCAACCCCAACGCCTCCAACCCTCGCCCACCCCTGACGCCCCTTCGTGCTCCTTCGCGGCCCTTCGTGGTTTCGATTCACTGGAGTTCCTATGACCCTCGCACTGCTTCAATCCATCTGGTTCCTCTTGGTCTTCGTCCTCCTGATCGGCTACGCCATTCTCGATGGCTTTGACCTGGGCGTCGGTATCCTGCATCCCTTTGCCCGCAGTGAGCACGAACGCCGCGTCTCCCTCAACGCCATCGGCCCCGTCTGGGACGGCAACGAGGTCTGGCTCCTCACCGCCGGCGGTGCCCTCTTCGCCGCTTTCCCCCCGGTCTACGCCACCGTCTTCTCCGGCTTCTACATCGCGCTGATGCTCCTCCTAGTCGCGCTGATCGCCCGCGCCGTCGCCATGGAATTCCGCTCCAAGATCGAATCCCCCGCCTGGAAGCGATTCTGGGATTTCGCATTCTTCCTCGGCTCGGCACTGCCAGCCCTCCTGCTCGGCGTCGCGTTCGGCAATATCCTTCGCGGCGTCCCCATCGATGCCACCGGTCAATTCACCGGCTCCTTCCTGGAACTGCTCAATCCCTACGCCCTGCTCGTTGGCGCCCTGTCGCTAACCACCTTCGCCATGCATGGTGCCCTCTACCTGGCCGGTAAATCCGACGGCGACCTGCGCCATCGCCTCATGGGGCTCGTCCCCAAGCTCTGGTTCCTCTTCGCCATCCTCTATGTCGCAACGAGCCTCGCCACGATTTGGGTTTCGCCGTTTCTCATGAACCGATTCCTAGCCACCCCCTGGATGTGGCCCCTGCTGCTGATCGCGATCGTCGCCGGCCTTTCGGTTGTTGTGTTTGCCCGCTCCGCACGTTTAGCCAGCGCATTTGCCGCCTCCTCCCTGGCAATTGGCTCCATGCTGGGCTTGGCCGGTGCGAGCCTTTATCCCCGCTGGGTCCCCTCCCTGACCAATCTGAACTACAGCCTGACCATCGCCAACAGTTCCTCCACCCAACACACACTGCTGGTCATGCTCATCATCGCCTTGATCGGCGTGCCGATGGTCCTGGCGTACACCGCTTTCGTCTACCGTATCTTCAAGGGCAAGGTCATCTTAAGCGAAGAGAGTTACTGATCCGCCCGCCCAACATGACTCACCCCATCCACGGACCTCGATCCGTGGACGTCGTGTTATTCGTCGAGATCCCCTGAGTGTCATGCCGTGCCACCCGAGCAGCTTCATTGAGCCAACCTGACCCACCGAGCCAGCCGCCGTAGCGCCAGACGTCCCGGCCCAGCGGCATAGCGGTTGCACCCGCCCGTTTAGTGTCCTTTTGTCACCCTCGAGGCTAAACAGATGATGAGTAACCGAGCAAGCCCAACCTTTGTCATGGAGCGCTTCGAAAACCGCGTTCTGCTCTCGTCGTCCCCCACCGGCATGACACCCGCCGAAGTGCAGCACGCGTACGGCTTCGATCAAGCCACGTTCCGAACCGCCCAAGGCAACGAATCCCTCAACGGCGCCGGCCAAACGATTGCCATTGTCGATGCTTACAACGATCCCACTATCGCCCACGATTTGAAAGTATTCGATCGGACCTTCGGCTTGCCCAACACCGATTCCAGCGGCAAGTTCGTTCTCTCCAAGGCCATGGCTCCAGGCACGCCAACCGATAGCGGCTGGGCGATGGAAACCGCCCTCGATATCG
>JBLNDH010000646.1:0-6077 GCA_050261455.1 Bacillota bacterium | reverse complement strand
GGCACGCCGATCCTGGTTCCGACCTTCCTCAAGTGCCGGGGCAATCTGCAGGAGATGGAGGATTGGTACGATCGGTGGCTGCGGGCTGCGGGGATGGCGGTTCTTATCGGGCCCAGCGACTATGCCGGCCAGATTCCCGATCAGGCGGCCGCCGACATGTCGCCGCCGCGCCGGTGCGCCTGCCGGCGGTTGGCGTCGCGTCTGACGATTCTCTCGGACGGCCAAGTGGTGTCCTGTGAGCAGGATGTCCTTGGAAAGCAGGTTCTGGGGCAGCTTGGAAGCCAGACGGTTCGCGAGATCTACCAGGAGCATCTGGCGGGGCTGCGGAAGGACCATTGGGCGGGGAAATGGGATGCTCATCCCTTGTGCCGAAGTTGTCGCGAATGGGATCGGCCATGAATCCCGGATGTTCACCAGCCGATACAACAGAGTAACGTTGCGAACCCCGTTGGTCCGATAAATACAAAGGCGGGCGCTGCGCGCCTCGCATGGGACAACGACAGGAGCTGATGATGAACGTCCTTGGTGTCATTCTCGCTCGAGCCGGGAGCCTGGGTCTGCGGAACAAGCACCTGCTGCCGCTGCTTGGGCGGCCAGTGATCAGCTACACCTTCGATCATGTCCGCGCTTCGCAGCTATTGACCAGGACGGTGGTGACCTCGGACAGTCCGGAGATCCTGAAGCTGGCGGCCGAAGCGGGATTGCAGACGATTCGAAGGCCGGGCGAATTGGCCACGCCCGAGGCCTCGGTGCAAGGCGTGCTGTTGCATGCACTGGAGACCGTCGAGGCGGATGGAAAATACCATGCCGACGCTGTCGTGGTCCTGTATGGCAATGTGCCCGTGCGCGGCGAAGGGGTGATCGATCGCGCGATTGCCCTGCTGAAGTCCACCGGGTGCGATTCGGTGCGGAGCTTCTGCCCTGTGGGCAAGTGGCATCCGGCCTGGATGGCGAAGCTCGATGAGGATCGCGTGGTCCCGCTGAAGGAGGGGAGCATCCATCGGCGGCAGGACCTGGAGCCGCTTTACTTGCACGATGGCGCGGTGGTGGCGGTCAGTCGCGCCTCGCTCTTGCTGGGTCGGAAACATCCGGAGGACCCGCATGCGTTTTTCGGCGCGGATCGCCGGGCCATCCAGACGGCGCCGGGGGAAACCGTCGAGATCGATCAGCTCATGGACTTCTTCCTCACCGAGGCGATCCTGCGGAATCGGCAGAGCCAAGAGCAACTGCGGAAAGCGTCGTGATGTCGTTGGCGGATCATCTCCCGCTGCCACCAGGCCGCACGCTGGTCATTGCGGAGATCGGGGTGAACCACGATGGCTCGCTGACGCGGGCGCTGGAGTTGGTTGACCATGCGGCCGCGTGCGGCGCCGATGCGGTCAAGCTGCAGATCTTCCGGGCCAAGGCGCTGATGCATGCATCGGCGGCGTTTGCCGGTTACCAGAAGGACCGCTGCGCCGAGGCCGATCCCGCGGCGATGCTGCGGCGGTATGAGCTCTCGGCGGAGGACATCCGGCGGGTGGTCCATGCGATTCGCGAACGCCACCTCCTTCCCCTGGCGACGCCTTTCTCGCTGGCCGATGTCGATGCCATGGCCGAACTGGATCTGCCGGCGATCAAGATCGCTTCGCCGGATCTGGTGAACTGGCCTTTGCTCAAGCGGGCGGCGGCGTTGGGCAGGCCGCTATTGGTTTCGACGGGGGCCGCGACAATGGAGGAGACCGCGACGACGGTGGCCTGGCTGCGGGCGTGGCAGGTCCCCTTTGCACTTCTGCATTGTGTCAGCAGCTATCCCACACCCATCGAGCAGGCCAATTTGTGCTGGATTCACGAGCTCTCGCGGCGATTCGCCGTGCCGGTGGGGTTTTCGGATCACACGCCCGAGGAAATGACGGGTGCCTTGGCAGTGGCTGCGGGGGCGACGATCGTGGAGAAGCACCTGACGTACGATCGGAACGCGGCCGGCCCGGATCACGCGGCCAGCGTCGATCCGCCGCAGTTTGCCCGCTATGTCAGCGCCATTCGCCTGGCGAAGCAACTTTGCGGATCGCCTGGTAAGCGTGTGCTGCCGGTCGAGGAGGATGTAAGGCGTGTCAGCCGGCAAAGCCTGGTGCTGACGCGAGCGGTTGATGCGGGGCAGCCGCTGACGGAAACGGACCTGACCACGCAGCGTCCCGGGATGGGGATTCCCGCGGCCGCACTCCCGCAAGTCATCGGCCGGCATCCACGGCTATCGCTTCCCGCGGGAACAATGCTCCAATGGGACATGTTGGCGTGAATTTCCCCGCAGTCAGGGGGAGCATCAGCCCGTAGACTGGCAGGGGTGAACCTGCTTCCATTCATCAAGGGTCCGCGAAGAGCAGCCTATGGCATGGATTGGCTGAGGAATCGCCGGCGGCGGCAGGCCGAGTGGATGGATGAAGACCGCGCCGATCCGGAGCAGCTTCTTCGAAGCCTTCGGTTCATTCGGCGCATCAACTCGCTTCTGGGCTATACCCGGGCGATTATTGATCATCTGGAGCAGTTTGCCCGTAGCTGGTTGCCCGGTGAGCGGATCGACATCATCGACCTGGCCACGGGCTCTGCCGATATTCCCCGCGCGATTCTGGCGTGGGCAAATCGGCGAGGATTTGATGTTCACATCGTTGCGGTCGATCGCCATCCAGTGACCATTCGCGCCGCCGCGGCAGGGGAGGCGGATCCGCGCTTACGCCTCGTGCAGGCGGACGTGTTCGATCTGCCTTTTGCCGCGGGATCCTTTGATTACGCGATGACGGCGATGTTCATGCATCATCTGGACGAGGATCAGATTATTCGGCTGCTGAAAGGGATGGATCGACTGTCGCGGCGGGGGATCCTGGCGGCGGATCTGCTTCGCCATCGTCGGGCTTACCTGTGGATTCGCCTGTTGACGCTGCGGTCCACGGCGATGGTGAAGCACGACGCGGCAGCGTCGGTTGCCCAGTCGTTGACCCAAACAGAGGTCTTGGCCATTCGCGACCGGGCGGGCGTGGGCTATGCACGCTATGCCCGGCACTTCGCACATCGGTTCGTCTTAGCGGGGCAGAAGCCTCTGGATTGATTTTCGCCGTAGAGGGACTGAGTCATCCTTGTCGATAATGGGGCGATTCTCAGCAGCATGGACAGGCCAAGTGGTGTTTGGCTCTGGTCCGGCTGTTGATTCAGTTGAAGCCCATGCCAACAGAGTCTTCCTTGCCGCTGGCCCGCTCGATGTACTGGACGTTGGGGTTTGTGTCGGGTTTTTTCGAAGCGGCGTTAGCACCGCCGGAAGTTCGGCAACGCCGAGCTCGACGGCAATGGAAACATCAATGGCGCCACTGGGTTCGACAAGGCATGTTGGCTGGGGGCAAGCCGGGCCGCTCCGTTCCGACTGCCAGACTTCTCCCGTTGTCTGCGTTGCGGGCAACGCTGCTGGGGCGCGATCGGGCATACATCGTGGCGATGCTGGGTCCGCCGCCCGCCACCTCGGGGGCTCCGCAGGCTCAATCGCTGCCGCCTCAACCTGCCCACTATTGGCATGCGGACGTGTGGTACTATCCAATGAATGTCCATCGCCGTCAGGCAATCGCATTCATCTTTCAGGATGAGATCCTGTCGGCGATCGAGCAGTTGAGCGGCCCGCGCTGATCAGCGTCGGGGCATGGCACGCGTGCTATCTCCCTTTCTCAACGAGCGAAAGGCTTGTGCCTGATTTGTCGGACGCATGATGTCGGCACAAGCCTTGCTTCTGCAGGGCGGAGTATCTGCCATGGAGTTCGCTCATCTCATCAAAGTTGTCGCCCCAGACGGGGCCGTAGGTGTGATCGACACCCGCAACTGCCGGCTGGATGGTTCTTGTGATCCGGTGGCAGTGCAATTTCCCGACGGCCGCCAGATTATGGTTCCTTTTGCGAACCTGATTCGCCAATCGGACGGCGAATACGCGATGGCCTCGCCCTTGCCCGCTGGGTCGCCAACACCTGATCAGCCGCCATTAACAATCCCCGTCATGCAGGAGCAGGTCACCGTGGGCAAGCGGACTGTTGAGACGGGCCGTGTCCGCGTCAGTAAGACCGTTCATGAAGAGGAAGAGGTGATCGATCCGCCGTTGTTGCGGACGGACGTGGTGATTGAGCACGTGCCGATCAACCGCCCGGTCGATTCACTGCCGGCGGTTCGCCAGGAAGGGCAGACGACCATTGTGCCGGTGGTGGAGGAGACGCTGGTCGTGGAGAAACGCCTGGTTTTACGGGAGGAATTGCGCATTACCCGCCACACGGGCGAGTATCACGATCCCCAGCGGGTCACGCTGCGGCGGGAAGAGGCCAATGTGCAACGCCTGGCCGGTCAACAACAGGAAAAGAGTTTCGGGGAAAACCCTCCCGAGGGCATGGACATTGCAACTCCCTCATGACTCGATGCCAAGCGATAGCAGACACGGCATCACAATTGAACCGGAGGATATCATGGCCAAGTCCGTTATTGGTTTTTTCGACAATATGAATCAGGCCCAGAACACGGTGCAAGATCTGGTCCGCGGTGGCTTCCGTCCTGAAGGCATCGATACCATCTCCCGGGAGGAGGCGGATCGCGGCATTGACCTGATGGATCGGTTGTCGCGGTACGGCGTGCCCGCCGACGACGCCCGTCTGTATCAGGAAGGCCTTCGCCAGGGTGGAACTCTTGTCGCCTTGGTGACGGATGATGCCCAAGCCGACGAAGCGGCCAACATCATGAACACGCATGGCGCGAAGGACGTTGGACATTTGATTGGCCAGCGGCAGCGAATGGCGGGTGCTGCTCCTTCCGCACAGCCCACCGCACATCCGACGACGCAGCCCGTGCAGGGTGAGGCCCATATCCCGGTGGTCGAAGAGAAAGTAAAAATCGGCAAACGGGAGGTTGAGACGGGTGGCGTACGCGTCTCAACGCAGGTCAGCGAGAAACCGGTCGAACAACAGGTGCGCCTTCATGAGGAGCAGGTCAAGGTAGAGCGGCGGCCTGTCGATCGGCCTGCGTCTACCGCAGACATTTCCAAGCAGCCTGGTGAAACCATTGAGGTCCGCGAGACGCGGGAAGAGCCTGTCGTGCAGAAAGAGGCTCGCGTCGTCGAGGAAGTCGTCGTCAGCCGTGAAGCCCAGGAACGCACCGAGACGATTCACGAGAAAGCCCGCCGGCAGGATGTCCAAGTTGAGAAGCTCTCCGAGAGCGATTATGCCAAGTTGGATCCGGATTTCCGCAGCGAGTTTCAAAGGACTCACGGCACCAGCGGCGGCACCTATGATGAGTATGCTCCTGCCTACCGATATGGCTTCAATTTGTTCAATGAGGACCGGTATCGTGGCAAGGAATGGAGTGCCATTGAGCCCGATGTTCGCCGGGATTGGGAGCAGCGGCATCCAGGCAGCAGTTGGGATCGCTTCAAGGATGCCATTCGCTACTCCTGGGATCGCGTAGCGCATGGCCGAGAAGCCCGGCGCGGCTGATGCAGGTGAATCAGCGCGTTCCGGCGGAGAAAAGTAGTGTGGCTATCCCAAAAAACAAAACCGCCGGCGGATCAGATTCCGTCGGCGGTTCTTGGTCGGATAGCGATGAACTAATGATGGGGCGTCGTCGTCGCGGTTGATGCGGTCTGCATGCCGTACTGCTTGATATCGAACCCCGTCGTAAGGGCTGCGATAACGCGTTGCGGTGGGGGAGGCAGCGGGGGGGATTCGGGCTCCTGCAGGTAGGCCAATGTCCGCTCGACGAGCCGCTTGGCGCCTGGTGCTGATACGCCGCCGCCAAATCGCCCGCTGAATATCCCAAAGCGGATGCTGCGGTTGGGCTCGTGCACGATGAAGGCCACCACGATCCGCGGATCTTCGAAGGGGGCGCCGCAGATGAAGCTGGCATTGATCTTATCCGCCGCATATCCGCCCCGCCCGCGGCTGATGTGTGCGGTGCCCGTCTTCCCGAAGAGATTCCACATTTTGCTGCGAGCGCCTCTTTCATATCCGGCGGCCGTCCCGCGCACCACCACATCGCTGAGGATCTGCCGGACGAGGTGGGCCTGTTCTTCCTCCATAATCTGCGGG
>JBLNDH010000645.1:0-5693 GCA_050261455.1 Bacillota bacterium | reverse complement strand
TGGCCCGTTTAACGCCGGCCCATCGCCGCCGCCCGTCCCCGGGTCGTGCCGTTCGACATTGCACCCTAACTCGATCAGCAACTTCACCATCGAATCAATATCCGACAGCCGCGGCACGCCTTTCAGCGTCGTCTTGCCATCCGCCATCAAGCATGCCGCCAAAATCGGAAGCGCACTGTTCTTGCTCCCGCTGATCTCTATTGTTCCTTTGAGGCGATTCCCACCGTGAATCAGGAAGCTATCCATCTGGCCTTTCCTTGGCGCCGTGTGTGGCCCGCGACGTGTCATGTGCTGCCTGTAAGACGCCGATCCGCCTCGCAGGCTTTCGGACTATCGGCCAGTCCATTGGCCGACCATCAATCAATGCTGCTTAATAGATGATGCCCGGTTTATCAGCCGATCCAATCAACAATCGGCCAACCTCTCCCATTGTCCACTGCTCCCCCAACCTTTTCAAGCCATTTCCTTCCATCCCTGCCCATTCCCTCGCTCTTCCCCACGCCGGATGCTGAGCGTAGCGAAGCCCCGGATCTCCGCGCCCTCTGCCCCGATCGAGCCCCCACGTCTCCAAGCCCTTCAATTGGCAATTGCCATTTGTCAATTTCCAATTGTCAATCCAGCGCCGTACCCCCTCCTTCGCCCTCCGATTCCCCCTTCATTTCCCCCTCACCGCTCCCTCCACCACCCTCTCCCCTTCCTCCTCCTTCACCGCCACCACAAACCCCTCCCTCAGCGCCCCGCACGCCCACTCCCCATCCGGCCTCATCACAATAATCCCGCACTGATCCTCTTCCCTCAGCACATAACTCTCCACGATCCTCTCCAGCACCGCCCTCACCGCCTCCCCCGGCGTCGCGCCCATCCTCAACTTCTCCACCGCCAGAAAACTCGCACAAACCCCCATCATCAACTCACCCACCCCCGTCGTCGTCGCTGCCCCCGCCCTCGGATCCACATACAACCCGTGCCCGATAATCGGCGAATCTCCCACCCTCCCCGGCAACTTGCCCGCCAACCCACTCGTCGAACATGCTCCCGCCATCACCCCTCCCACATCCATCGCCAACACTCCCACCGTATCATGCGCCCCGCCCTCTCCCTCCGACCCCTGACCGCTCACCCCCGACCCCTGCCGTTCCGTCCCCGTCCCCACAATCAACCGATGCCGCGTCTCTTCCATCACCCGCCGCGCCAATGACACCGGATGTTCCTGCCCACTCACGCACGCCACCCCTGCCGACTTGGCCGGGCTGAGCATGATGCTCGCATCCAGCGTCACCCGTCCCTCCGCATCCGGCTTCCCACTCAGCCCCACGCTATCCACCTCCGGATCGCTCTCCACTGCCCGGCACCCCTGCTCCACCGCATCCAACGCTCCGCCCGCCTCCCCCAAATAAGGCCACCCCGCCCGAACCGCCTTCTCCCCAAACCGCCACGTCGCCAGAATAATCCGTTTCGCCATCCCCTCATTCTTCCCACCCCCGTCCCCTCCCGCAACCTCAACTTTTACTCGCCCAAGTCCCCCCTCTTCCCAAGCGGCGTGGTCATCTCCGGTGACCACGAGCCCACCCAATGAACCCTCCCAATTCCGAAAGTCCTCGCCCCCTCCAAGCCCAGGGATTCATCCCTGGATCTCTGCGTGTTACTCACTTTCGCTCTGGGTTGGATTCGTCTAGTTCCGTCCCGCTTTCATTCTTCTTCGTTTCAGCAACATCACATTGCCTGCAACTGCCACGCCGCCAAGTACCAATCCCGCCCAGTTGGTCACCCAGTATTCCCCCTCGAATACAGACACAGGCCTTGCGGGCGTCGGTGGCAAGTACGGCATGAGCAGATATCCCGCAAGGAAGAACACGCAGCCAAACACCACAGCCGCCGAAAGCATTTCGGAGAACCGCATGGATCACGCTCGCTTTCTATGAACGATGCCAGTTGGAATCCCCTTCGGGATTGATGCCGGATGTGTCCCCGCGGCCCCTCATCGCCTTTACGAACAACGTGAGAATCCCTGTGCCCATCATCGTACAACCCAAAGCACCCGTTGCCCGGCTCGCCACACTGAGTTGCGGCCGTTCGCCGGTTATCGGGTCCCGACGCAGCTTGATCTGTTCAGGAAAGAACAGGAGGGCCACAGCGACGTAAAGAAACGCCGCCGCTACAAGGCCACGCATGACCAACTTGCCCCATCGCGATTTAACTTGAACACCACCACCGAACATCTCAATTACCTCGTCCCGGGACCCCCGCACTATTATTGAATCGGATCGGTGGCGACAGGAATCAAGAACAGCGATCATCTCCCCGTCCCATAGTTGCGTAGGGCACGCTATTGCGTGCCGCCCCTTTTACCCCCGAAAGAGGCGACCGCCAATCACAGGCGTAAGGTGGGCTCCGCCCATATCCTCTTCCCGAACGCCCCGGGGACTTGTTCCCTGGGTTCTCTCCGCGTATTGGATCACATTCCTTCGCCATCCCGCCCCCAACACGCTTGTCGTTTCGTGGCCCGGTGATTCTGAACCAGCTAACCCTAGGGTAGCCTCCGCCCACCTTCGCTCTATCCCCTACCCACTACCCACTCCCCCTATCCACTACTATTATTTGCTCTCCCCGCCTTCGTGGGGTAAATTATCGATAAGCGAGGGGCTACACGGGTGGGTTGTGGACGCACCTGACCCTTTCCATAAAAGCTGGCCGCCGAGGGAGAGTCCATGGGCTACGACGGTTTGAAAAGAAAACCCGCGCATCCCGCCCACCGCCGCATAAAGGCGGCCATCGAGGCATTGGAGTCAAGATGCCTGCTGAGCACCGCCGGGCCGGTGATGGATTTTGACGTGCCCCAGTCGTCCGCGGTAATGCTCCCCGCGGATATCACAGCCACGACACTCGTTGCCACAACCACCAGCCTCGCTGTCTCCTCGACATCGCTGACCATCGGCCAGGACGTCACCTTTACCGCCACCGTCGTCAGTTCCGATGGCTCCATACCCACCGGTGCAGTTGCATTTCTTGAATCCGATGCCGGCTCGTATGTTGTTGCCGATGCTGCGTCGAATATTCTTGCGCGTGGCAGGCTTCTCGGCGTGGTGAATCTCTCGCCCGAGGGCACCGCTTCGCTGGCATGCCATACGCTGACCGCAGAACCCACCGCCGACCCGGCGCGGAGTCCACTCCTGGCGTGGGGTTCACTCCTACAGAACCCTGTTGAACCGCCCGCTCCGGCCAAGATAGCTCCTATCGCTCCCGGCCAGTTCGGCGCTAACCTTTACCATGGGACGCACAACGTTATTGCGGTCTACCTGGGGCAGGGGCGATTGGTGGAGGGCATTGGCACGACGCCGGACGAAATACTGAACCTTACCCCGGGCAGTTCGTTTGAACGTGCCCGCGTAGGCCACGGGTATCTTGTCTATCCCAACGGCTTGCCGCTGCGCGTTACGATTACCGGTGATTCGTTGATCTTCTCTGGTGCCGATGACGCGCCCGGAGCCGCCTTCCCCGGGCAAACTGAAAACGCGTTGCCACTCTGGCTGGGACTCGACTACAGACAATCCTACGATTTTGCCGCCACAGACACCCCTTGGTTCATTTCAGAAGGCTACTCAGATCGGCTCGCTCCGCCTGTGCTCACGCCGCCTGTGCTCAAGGTCACTCCCGCCGAGCAATTCCTGGGGACTGATACGACCCATCAATCGAGCACTTCGGCTACAGCATCGGTGAACGTGAAGTTGGTTGCTCCCGTATTGCTGGCCCTCCAGAATACGTTGACCCCGACGAGCATTCCGGTTCTTGTGAGTAGCCTGTGGGAGCCAGATGGCACAGCGTTTATTCGGAGCAGTTCCCCATCGTCGATTCCCGTTGAAGTGCCTGGCTCAATCCAGAGCGACTCCGCCCAGTTGACCATCGATATCCCCGCGCCACCTCCGCCACCGGGCTACGGCATTGCCGGCGGCTTCGGCGCTGGCTTCGCCGGCTTGCACCAGGTTGGCATCTGGGGCCGAAACCCGTTTTTTCCCCCGCCCCGAATCGAACCGATCCCCATGCCCACCGGCACCATCACCTTCTATGCCGACGATGAACTGCTCGCCACAATCTCGCTCAATGAGCAAGGGCAAGCGGTCTTCGTCGGCGCCAAGCCCCTCGGCCCCCTGGGTTCGTATACCCTCCGCGCCGTGTATTCCGGCGATGACCATTTTGCTCCCGCTGAATGCACCCAAACCGTTACCGTCACGCGTGCCCCCACCGTCACATCCATCTCCGCCTCCACGTCCACCATCACCCAAGGCGACTCCACCACAGTCACGGTCACCGTCTCCACCTTCGATAAAGACTTCGTCAAGCCCTCCGGCACTGTTACCATCCTTGACGATGGCAACGCACTGGCGACGCTGATCCTTGGCACCCCGGCGCAAAGCCTCAGTCTCGACCTTCCGCCTGGAACGCACACGCTGTCCGCCTCCTATTCCGGGGATGCCAACTGTGGACTGAGCGCCTCGACGGCGCTTTACCTCACGGTTCAGAACGCGTATCCCAATCCCCCGGAACCGCAGACCCCTGGCCAAGCCCCGCTGCCGGTCCCCAATGATCATCCAAAAGACTCCGCCGGCAAGACCATTACGAAGCTCCGGCTCGCACGCTATGGCGCCGCAACCAAAGGCAACGCTCCCACTTTTGCCGTCACCCTTTTTTCGGCTAACGATGAGTTGCTCAGCCGCGGCCCGTGGGCCAGCGAGGTGTTTGACGACCTCCGCGTTGCCAGTGTCACGGTGCAACTGCCGGCCAATGGCAAACCCGCACGCGGGGCCCAGGTGGGTACCTTGGGTTCTTCCTTGCCGCTGGCCGTAAGGGGACCTTCGTGGAATCATCCTCCCGGCATCCCCTCCGGCACGGCTAAGTTCTACGACGGCAAGACTTACCTCGGCCAAGGATCGCTGGACAACGATGGCGTCGCAGTCTTCACACCCCGCAAGCCCCTACGCGTCGGCCGACACAAGATCACCGCATCCTACGAGGGTGACAACGACTTTGCGCCCGCTGCCTCGGCAAGCCTGAAACTGAACGTAACGGAGAAGGCCGCCACCAAGACGATCATCCGACTCTACGGCGACAAAAATCCCGTCCTCACCGCCGCCATCCAAACCACCAGCCTCTTCCTGACTGGCAAGCTCACGATCGCCAGCAACGGCAAGATCCTTGCCCGCTACGTCCTCGGCGCCGACAACGAACGCATGCTCCTCAATCTCCCCCGCGGCAAGCGCACCCTCACCGTGACCTATTCCGGCGATCGCAACTGCCAACCCAGCTCTGCGACCGTGACGGTAATGGTGCCATGACTCCCTACCCCAGAGTCGCTCCGTGCCACCCAACCCTCCGCGGCGTGGTCACCTCCGGTGACCATGTTTCACGATCCATGTAGGGTGAGCTCCGCCCACCGTCTCCCTATCCCTTTCCATGTTAGGTATTAACCTAATTTAAAATACTAAATAATGCTTGACATCCCCCTTCCCCCGTGGTACACCGACTCCGGTTGTAGGTGATCTTTGAAAAGTGAATACCCGCCCGCCCGTCTCTTGGGCAGATCTCGCATCATGCTTCCCCGCCTCGGGCCCCCCTCAGTTCCCCGTAGGTCCTCCGACGTTCCCAAGTGGTGCCCCGCATGGTCCCCGGTGGATCGCCGGTGTGCTCTCGGAGGTCGT
>JBLNDH010000644.1:0-26956 GCA_050261455.1 Bacillota bacterium | reverse complement strand
GGGTGGGCCTTGGGAGGGGCGGAAAGGGCGGGGGTGGAGTTTTGGGGAGGGAAAGTCCGATAAAGGGGGGAATGGGCTGGTAGAGGACTGGCTCCGGGAGTGTGAAGGTGGATGGTGAGATGGTGGCAGGCTTGGCCGGCGAAGCGATCTAGCGAGCAAACGGGAGAGAGCGCCTCCTGGCGGGCCGCGGTTGTGGGGGTGGTTTCCAACCGCGGAGAGATCCGGGGCCGTCGCGAGGCGATGAACCCGGTGTGGAGAGCGGATCGAATCGTGCTGGATGGATCGTGGCTCGGCAAGAGCCTCGCCTTCCCATTCAATCGCGCCATCGGGGCGATGGTCGCGATCGTGCTGCTGGGGGTGGCGGGGTGTCAGGAGTATGAGCCGCCGGCACGGGTGGCGCGGGTATCGCGGCCGACGGTGGTACGGGAATGGGATGTACCCAAGCCGATGCCGCCGCAGGCGGAGCAATATAGGCCGGCGCCGGTACCGACGCCGCGGGCGACGAATCCGGATGCGAAGTCGGCATATCGGTCGTGGGAGCAGCACTATAAGGGGCAGGGCGGGTATGCATTTGGGGGCGAGTTGCGGGAGCAGCATCGATCAACACAGGGGACGACGACCAATCATCAGAGCAAGCCAGCGGCGGGCCTGCATAAAATGCCCCAGGCGACCGCTCAGGCGGCAATGCCGCCGGTGAGCGGGGCGAAGGGATGGGCGGTGGCGGGGCCGGTACGAGGGTGGAAGTGGATTGTAATCCATCACAGCGATACGGAGGTGGGATCGGCGGCGGCATTTGACCGGTATCACCGGGAGGTGCGGCATTGGGAGGGGTTGGGGTATCACTTCGTGATCGATAACGGCCATGGAGGCGCGGATGGGCGGGTGGAGGTGGGGCCACGGTGGACAAAGCAGAAACAGGGAGCCCATGCGGGAGTGGAGGCGTATAACGATTACGGGATCGGGATCTGCCTGGTGGGCAATTTCAATACGGATCGGCCAACGGCGGCGCAAATGAACTCACTGGTGCGGCTGGTGGCATATCTGATGCGGACGTATCACATCCCGGCGGATCATGTGATCGGGCATCATGATGTAAAGCACACGGATTGCCCGGGGCGGTATCTGAGCGTGGCGATGGTGAGGCGGATGGCGGCGGAATATGGGGGTGGGATGGCGGGGAGGTAGGGGGCGTAATGCGTGATTCGTAATGCGCAAAACGTATTGCGTAAAACTGGGGGTGGAGCGTGTTTCAGTCGCGGTAACGTGCTGCGGGAAGGCAGGGCTTCTGGCGAGCTGCGATCAGCCGGTGGATTTCGGCTCGGCAGGAGCCTCGCCCTCCCGGAGCCTCGCTCTCCCGAATACGCGTGTCACGGCTACGCTCGCATCCCAAGTGCCGGGGGCTTTGCTCAATTGTCAACTCATCGGGTTCCCACTCAGACCTTCGAGCCTCTGAACTTTTGAGCCTATCTTCTCCGCCGAGCCATCATCCCCACGGCTGCCATCAGCAGCATCCCCGCAATCCCTGGCTCTGGCACCGCCTGCATCACGATTGACAAATGCCCCTCTCCCGACACACCTGCCATGTTGACATCCCTCTCCGTTACCCTCAGCGTATACCGCCCCGGCCCGCACTCATAAATAGCATCCGTTTCCGGCTGCGGATGAAGGCTATAAGTGATCACCTTCAACACCCCACTCGGCTGCCCCTGCACCAAACACGGAATCCAAAATGACCCATCGAACATCCCCTCATAGCTCCAACTCACTCGGAACTTCGTCGGCTCCGTCACATCAAATGTAATATCCGCCAATCCCTCGCCCAGACCATAATAGGGAGTGACGCTCTGATGGGAATGCGAAGACTGAATATCTATCTTGAGCATGTCCGGCTGCACAACAGACGTTACCGTCGTGGTACAAAACACCTCAACTGGAAACATCAGATAGGTTTCTTGTCGCCTTATCTCAGCCTTCGCCGTATGCGTTCCATACGCGCTGCCCAAGGCGACCTCCGCAGGATCATCCACCGGACCAGTGATGAGCTTCGCCTTCACATCCACCCGGCGCTCCACCGGCATGATCGTTGCTTGCGTCCATCCAGCCAACGCACCCACCACTACCGCACCCACGCTCATCCAATGCCGCCACATGATTCACCTCCCTCGCCTCCGCCCCATCATCCCCACGGCTCCGACCAAGAGCATTCCCGCGATCCCCGGCTCGGGGACCGCCTGCATTGTCACCCACAAATGCCCACCCGGACAAGTGCCTGCCTCACGCATATCCGTCAGTCCAATTCTCAGCATATGCCGGCCCGGCCCAAGCTCATAGATCGCATCCGTCGCCCACCATGAACTACCCAGGTAGGCCAGCTTCCAATCCACCGTATCCGTCGCCACAGGCTCCCCTCCGCCCACGGGCGTGCTCCACACCGTCATCGGAATCCCGATCCCCCCCTCGGCCCGGCTTTCCTGCCCAGCGATCACTCGGAACTTGGTCGTTTCCGTCAGGTCAAACGTGATATTCGCCCACCCATCGGCCTGACCATAATACGGTCCTTCAAACCCAGTAACGTCGTTCACCGAGTGAATATCCAGCTTGATCAAGTCCGGCCGCACTTCCGACGTCACCGTGATCGTGCTCGACACCACCACGGGGAACATCATAAACGTTCGCTGCGCGGTCTTCTCGGCCTTGGCCGTATGCACCCCATACTCCGCCCCTACCGCCACCTCCGCCGGATCATCGACCTCCGTATCCGCCGTCGCCTTCAAATCCATCCGCCGTTCCACCGGCACCACCACCCCTGCCTGCACCCACCCACACCACACGCCCACCGCTACGACCCCGACGCTCATCCAATGCCGCCACATACCCTACCTCCTCGATGACCGGCGTCTTAACCCAGCTCAGGATCAATAAACAAAAACCGCAACCGATCCCTCGCCCTTTTGCACGCCCGGCAGGCCCCAACACTTTGGTAACCCACTTCACTCTAACTATACTCCACGTCTTCGCCCCCAGCCAAACCAAATTCCCCTTTCTGCCACACTTATATCGCATCAAGTTGATTCGCATGCTCGAGAGAGCGAGGCTCCTGCCGAGCCGAGATTACGGGGGGGTGGTTTCGCAAATAAGAACAGATCCGGGTTGTCTCGCAGCGACGAACCCGGCGTAAAGAGAGGGAGTGACGGGGTGGATGGGTTTTAGAAAAACGCCCGTGGAAACTGGTCCACGGGCGTTCGTGTGTTTAGAGAGCGGTTGACTAGCCGAGGCAGTGCCAGGCGATGGGGATTTTGCGCAGGGCGTAGCCGGTTTCTTTGAGGTAGTCGCCGTAGATGGTTTCCCAGTGGAAGCCGGGCATGTTGGTGGCGACGGCCAGGTCGGGGACCTTGTAAGCCACGTCGATCTGGGAGCGGCAGATGGGGAGGAAGGGGGAATCGACGATTTCGCCGAGGAAGCCGACGTAGCGGTTGGAGGCAAAGTCCGGAATGATATTGGTGACCTTCTGGCCTTTGCGCATCTCGACCTTGGGGGAAGCGCCGTAATCGGATTCGAAGTGGGTGACGAGGCGCACGGGCTCGAGGTTCTTCCCATCGAGCTTGCGCGGGGAGGTGCAGTGGGCGAGGGTGATGACGCCATCGTGGGGATAGGTGGGGTCGTTGAGGAAGTGGGGTTTGCCGGCAATGTGAGACAGGAGGATGCCGGAGGGGATGACGACGAAGTCGGATTCGCAGAAGGCCAGGTACCCGGCATCGTTGAGGAGGGAGAGGGTGAGGCAGGCGGTGGTCTTGGAGATGGGCATGATGGCGCCCATGCAGTTGTTAACGGTGAGGGCGGTAGCGTTGGCCTGGGCCATCACGGTCTTGAAGACCTGCTCCAGGAGGAAGGCGTTTTCCACATAGCTCTTCTCGGTTTCGAGCTTCACGTGGGAATCGTTGAGATACGCCGCAGCGCGATCAGCGGCGAGCTTGGTGGCGGCTTTGTCGGCCAGGGCGGCGGCGAGCATGGGGGCCAGCTGCTCGTAGGTAACCGTCTGGATGTCGAGCTTCCACTTGGCGCGGGCCAGGTCGGGGGCATTGGGGGTCGCCCAGCCGGCGGGACCCCCGATGGCGACGATGCGCGTGCCCAGGGCGTTCTTCAGGCCACACAGGGAGCGCAGACGCCAGAGGACTTCGTCGAAATTGTCCACGACCACGTCCTCATTGTTCACCTGTTTGGCGGCGAGCTTGTCAGAAAGCTGGTCCTTGTGGTCGTGCAGGAAACGCGGGCTGATGATTTCATACCAGAGCGAGACCGGGCCGGAACGATGGCGCAGGAAGAAGAGGGTGTTCTTGCCGGAATCGACGGCGGCCTGAAGGATGCTCTGCGGGCCGCCCGCGGCGTAGAGGAGAATGGCATCGGCCTTGGCAAAGTCATCGGCCTTGAGCATGGCATTGGGATCTTTGACGGCCGAGATGGGGAGGAACGTCACGGGGAAATCGGCGGAGGCCTGGAGCTTATCGAGCTCGCTCTTGATGCGGGCGACTTCCTGTTGGGCATCTTGCTCGGTTTGGATGCCGCCCCAGTTGCGCCAACTGGTTTGCGGGCGGCGGGTGGGGGTTTCATAAGCAAGCACCGGCTTAACCACCAGGGGCTTGCGGGTGGGAGCGGGTTGGGCCATCACATCGGCGGCGAAGGCGGATTGCCAGACCAGGCCGGACATGGCCATCGCGCTCAAGGCGATGCCGCTGGCGGTGAGGAACTGTCGGCGGGAGATGCCGGCCTCGAGGCTGCGGGCGCAGGCGCCGGAGCCGCAACAATGAGGGTGATTGGATAGAGCACCGTGTTCGTGGCGGGTTGTCATGAATCCTCCTCGATTCTCATTAGTGAGTCTGTGGAGACTCCAGTTCGCGTAGCGAAGTGCAGATGGGGGAATGATATCAGAAGGGGGAGGGGGATAACAGAAGGATGTGGGCCGCGGATGAACGCGGATGAACGCAGATAGGACGCGCACGGGCGAGACGCCCGGGGTACGTGTTTGTTGCCACAGATGGGGCACAGATAGACACAGATAAGTTGCAGTGATGGGAAAGGATCCGGCAGAGGGGGAGAAGCACTGCTGGAGATGCATGGGCGAGCCGCCCATGCCACGATGGCGCGCACGGGCAGGATGCCCGTGCTACGTTTTACTGCCATGCTCCACGCGATGCAATTGGCAGGAGTATTCCCAAGCCGGACTGGAGCGCAGCGCAAGTCCGGATCTCTTTTGATATCGCAGAAGATCCGGACCTGCGCTGCGCTACGGTCCGGCTTGGGGAAGCTGTCAGAAGCACATGGGAGTTGTTGGAACGCACGCAATCGCGTCATTTGGAGCTGATAAACCCGATGTCCTTCAGCGGAGGAAGGGGCGTGCCGGATTCGAAAACTTTGCGGGCGATGGTCAGGCGTTTCAGAATCTCGTCGTAGCGGGCGATGGCAGCGTCGTAACGCTTGATCGTCCAGTCGAGGGCGTAGGGCTTGCTCTCTTTGAGCCAAAGCGTGGAGAATTGGCGGCGGAGCGCATCATGGGCGTCGCGGGTGCGGCGGATGAGGGATTCAGTGCGATCGAGAAGCGTCAGGGCTTGGGGTTTGGGGGATTGGCGGGCTTGGGCATAGGCTTGGGTGGCCTCAAGGCCATCGAGCATGCGCTGGGCGAGGAGTTCCATGCGGCGAGCGCCGAAGAGGAAGGCATCGAGCAGGTCGGCGTTGATGGTGGCATCACGCTGGCAGGCCTGCAGATGCTCAATCGCGGGACGAACCAGGGCCAGGAGCTGGTTGGCGGAGGATTGAATGGCGGCGGGGTCCTGGGCGAGGATGAAGTCGAAATCCCAGAAGCGGCTGTTGTTCATCCCTTTCATGCCGGGAAGCGAGTGGGTTTTGGCGAGGAGTTCGATGGCCTGGCCGAAGTGATTTCCCTTTTCACCAAAAAGGACGGCGCCAAGGCGGCGGTTGAAGTCGGCGGGGTCGGTGGTCGAGGCGTTCCAGGCGCATTCGGCGGCGAAGGCGTGGGCGTGCCAGATGTAGCCTTTGAGGGCCTCGCCATCGTCTTCCCAGGAGGTGTTGAGCATGCCGAGGGCGCCGTGCTTGGCACCATCGCGCACGAAGTTGCGGATGTTGGTGGTGGCGATGGCGAAATCCGGAAGAATTCGGCTCCAATTGCTTACGCCAGGGCAGATGAAGAATTGATAGCCGGACTTGGCGAAGGGCAGGATCTGATCTTCAAAGCTCGCACGAGCATCGTAGCCCCAGGTGAGCATGACGGTGTCCTTGGGGATGTCTTTGAGGTGATCGGGGTGCTGGAGGATGATGTCGCCCCACATCATCATGCGCTTGTGATACTTGCTCTGGAGCAGATCGTGGATGCGGCGGAGGTGACGGACATAGACGCCACCAACGCCGATCTTCTGGGATAGCGCCTTGGAGGGGCCGGTGCCCAGGCCGTCGGTTTCATCGCAGCAGACGTTGAACATCTCGAAAGGGAGGAGGGGGCAGACTTCGGAATAGAGATCGTCGAGAAGCTGGTAGGTTTCTTCCTTGGCGGGAGTAATCACATCGGAATTTTCACGCAAGGACGCGTATTTTTCGTGGCGGAGAATTGCGCCGAAGTGGCCAAAGGACTGCTGATTGCCAAGGACGTCGATGCCGAGCGGTTTGGCGTAGTCGATGAGGGTCTGGAGATCGTCGGGTTGAAGAGAACCGTCCTTGGGGCCGATGAGGGGGTGCTTTTTGAAGGCGTACTGATACTCCATGTAATAGGTGAAGAGATTCAGGTGAAAGTAGGAGCCGAGGGAGGCTTCGCGTTTGAGGGTGTCGAGGGTGGAACTGGGGCCACGAGTCAGATCATCCTGGAAACAACGCCAGCGGAGGGAAGGCCAATCGCGAAGGGTGAGACAGGGGATGCCATCGGGGGTGCGGTTGGCACGAATGAGCTGGCGGAGGGTTTGCAGACCATGGAGCAGGCCAGGACGCTCCGGAGCTTGGATGACGATCGACTCGGGCGTGATCTGGAGGAGGTAGTCTTCGGAAGTGGCATCGGAGCGGAATTGCGCCGCCGGGAGAGGATCGGCGGGAGTGGTGGTCAGACGCAGGGCGTGGGAGTTGTTGGGAAGGGGTTGGGATTGGGGAATGGGGAGGTTGGCCAGGCGGAGTTCGGATTGGAGAAGGTCGAGCAAGGGTTCAGAGGCGGCGGGGAGTTGCACGGTCAGGGGGCGATTGAGGGAGAAGGAGCCGGGGGCGGGGGAGATTTGTTTGGGGAAGGGGATGAGGCGAAGGTTGGAGACATCGTCGGCGAACGCGGAGGGAGTCGTAATAGCGGCAACAATACCCAGGAGCAGGCAAGTGATCATGCGCATGAACGTAGAATGGCGTAGATGAGGCGGCACGTCAAGAAAGTGGAAACATGGTGCGGACGAGGCCGGGGATATTGGTGAAGAGATCGGCCGCCGTTGGGCATTACGGAAGCGGGGGTATGAGGGAGGGAATCGCCGGTGGGGAACGATTCTTCAGGATTGTCGGTTTGACATCGCGAAAAGCGGTGGTATTGTTAAACACGATGAATCGCTCGTTCGCGGGTTTCGGCTTTTGGTTTAGCGGATACTTTTATCCGGCCGGAATCACCGCGTCCTGAGCACTGATTGATTAGAATGATCAACGAAAGCCCCAGGACGCGGTCCTGGGGCTTTTTTCGTTTTGGCACTTTGGCGACGCAGTGGTGTCTGCGGGAGAAACGCAATGCACAAGTATTGGCGTGGCCCATCTTCGTTTGGAGGTTGTTCATGGTTGTCGTAATGAAAGCGGGTTCGACGAAAACTCAAGTCGAACGGGTGTGCAAAATGGTGCGTAATATGGGCCTCCAGGATCATGTCATAGTCGGGACGGAACGAACGGTGGTGGCGGTCATCGGGGATGATCGATACAAGGACCGTTCCAAACTGGAGATGATCGAGGCGGTGGAAAAGGTCGTCCCGATCCTGGCGCCGTACAAGATGGCCTCGTGCGAGGTGAAGAAGGAGCGGACGGTCGTCCAGCTCGGGAAGAATCCGGCGGCAACCATCGGCGGCGTGAGGGTGGGGGTCATTGCCGGGCCCTGCTCGGTGGAGAGCAAAGCGCAGATCCTGGAGATTGCGCAGGGGATCAAGGAGGCCGGGGCGATCGCACTCCGCGGGGGGGCATTCAAGCCCAGGACCAATCCGTATTCCTTCCAGGGATTGGCGGAAGAGGGACTGAAGTATCTGGCGGCCGCGCGGGAGGCGACGGGGCTGGCGATTGTGACGGAAGTGATGTCGATCGATCAGGTCGATCTGGTGGCCGAGTACAGCGACGTGCTACAGATCGGCGCGCGGAACATGCAGAACTTCAACCTGCTCTCGAAAGTGGGTGAGCAGAGCAAGCCGGTTCTTCTGAAGCGAGGATTGTCGGCGACGCTGGAGGAATTCCTGCTGGCAGCCGAGTACATCATGGCCCGGGGAAATACGCAGGTGATCCTCTGCGAGCGTGGGATTCGAACCTTCGAAGAGTATGTGCGGAACACGCTGCCGCTGGCCATTGTGCCGGAGTTGCATCGGCTGAGCCATCTGCCCGTCGTGGTGGACCCGAGCCACGGCACAGGCAAGAGACATCTGGTGGACAGCATGTGCCGGGCAGCAGTGGCGGCCGGCGCAGATGGCTTGATCATCGAAGTGCACAACGATCCCCAACACGCGATGACGGATGGAGCGCAATCGGTCACGCCGAAGCAGTTCGCGGAAACGATGAAATCGGTTCGGCGGATCGCGGCGGCGGTGGACCGGGAAGCGTGATGGAATACAAGGCACGGAGGCACAAAGGCACGAAGGGAGGGGAAGAGGGAAAAGCAGGTGCTGAGCCCGGAGTTTGCTGCACTTAATTGACAATTGAAATTGGCAATTTTCAATTGTCAATTAAGTGGATGCGGCGAGGAATCGGAGGGAGACTCGAGCGTTTGTTCGACTTTTCCGCGGCGCTGCAGGTATTCGACGACGGTCCAGCAGAGCATGGCCCAGACGAGGCCGGCGGTCCAGCCGGCCAAGACGTCGGTGGGATAGTGAGCGCCAAGGTAGATCCGGCTGATGCCGACGAGGAACGTCAGCAGCAGGGCCACGACGAGGAAGTAAATTCGGCTGGGCCAATCGGTGATCAGGCGGGCCAGCAGGGCGCCGAGCGTGAGATACACGACGGCCGAGAGCATCGAGTGGCCGCTGGGAAAACTCGGATTATGGACATCGACGAGGCGCCCGATGGCCGGGGGACGCGGCCGGCCGATGAGATGTTTCAGGGCGGTGCTGAGCAGTTCGCCACCGATGACCGCAATGAGAACAAGCCCCATCGCATGGTACTTGCGGCGGAGCAGGAGGAAACCACTCACGACGACAATGACGATGGTAAGGACCGCAAAGCCCCCCAGCGCGGTGATGTCGCGCATCACGTCAGTCAGCCAACGCGGACCGATGGGAATGGCGGGGTTGTCGGGCCGGCGCAGGGCCTGGATCGCCCAGTCATCGAACGATCGCGTAGCCCCTTCCGTCACTTCGTCAGCCAGTACGATGAACACCCAGGTCCCCACAACAACCACAAGGACAGCCAGAAGAAGCCAGAGTTCCTGGCGAGATCGCGATCGCAGCAGATGTCGCACGTGTTGGATCATAGCAGGATCGCTTGCACTTTCGCCGTGTCCTTTGTGTGCTCCATGGCAATATATTAGCACCCAAGCACGCCTCAGGGCTTCCAGCGGAACATGACAACCTTGGATTTGTAGTCGTCTTCGAGGAAGACGACGTACTGGCCATTGGGGCGTTTGACCGCGCGGACGCTTTCGACGATGTCGAGCAGGCCAATCTCGCCAAGTTCCGATTCGCAGGCCAGATTGCCAACCAGAGACAGGTCCGTAAGCCTGAAGACCTTCACGAAAGCGAACTTCAGGCCATCAGAAGCGAGGCCTCGGGTGTAGGCGACAAAGACGTAATCGCCGGCTACATCAAAAGAGATCGGTTCGGCCGATTCGTGGCCCTTGGAACCCTTTTCATAGGGAAGAACGGTTTTCCATCGCAGTTTGGGATTGCCCGTGCTCCAGTTCTCATAGCAGCAGAGGACCGGCCCCATGGGCTTCCAATGCTGGTTGCGATCCTCGCCCTTAGTACCACCTAGGAGCATGAGGTCCTGATCAGCCAGGTAATGCACGCGGCGCACCTGGTCAAGCTCGGCCGGCTTGGGATACGTACGCGCTTTCGCATAGTTCCAGACAGGCACCCCCGCAGAATCGAGCCCCTGGATGGGCAGGCAGCGGATCTGGTTGCCGGCGGCATGCCAGATGGAACCCCGATCATCAGGAATGAAGATGCCGTCGCTGTTCTGGCCATTGTTCGATTGATATTCACCCACGTCGATCCTGCCATTGCCGTTGCGATCGCGCCAGAGCCACTCACCCTTCTCCGGCTGATGAGCGGGCCACTCGCCAGGGCGATTCACATGCCGTTTGGCAAAGAGTGCACAGGGAATCGCGACTTCGCCATCGTCCTGGGGACTGAATCGGTAGACCTGGAGGAACTCGGCCGTCATGTCAGTGACAAATAGGATCTTCTGCCCATTGATGCGGCGCACCCACGGATTGGCCGACCAGATATGCAGACGCGGATCGTCCGGGTATTTGAACTTGTTCACCGTGTAAGCACGGTAGGACCATTCCTGGCCAGGCGGGCGGTTGTAGTCCAGGGCAAAATGCTCCTCCTTGGTGTACAGATCGACGTCGGACGCCGGATCCAGATCGGCACAGTCGATGAAATGCAGCCCGCAGACATGCCACTTGCACTTGCCATCGGGCGTGTAGCATTCGATGACGGTGCTGCCGCCGCCTCCGGTTTCCAGGGCGCTGGAGCCACTGGAGGCGACGTAGAGGTTGCCTTGGGCATCGACACCGACCCCTTTGGGGTTGTTGAAGCGAAGATCGCCGAATTGGCCCGGGATGGGAGGGGCAAGGATGCCACCTTTAACGCCAAAGGTGGTTTGGGGTTGGGTGAGAGCCGAGGTGGCGCTGCGCTCTGCCCCGGCGTGGGGGAGATTGGAGTCGGCGAGGGGATTGTCGTAGATCTTGATCTGCTGATCGGGGCCGGCGTCGGCAATGAGCAGGCGATTGTGCCCGTCGGTACAGAGATCGGTGGGGATGGCCTCCTTGGGAAATTCGATTCGCTGGGGTAAGAGCTTTCCATCGGCATCGAAGCAGAGAGCTTTCCACGTGCCGGCGGGTTCGGGTTTCTGCAGAACCCAGAGGTGGCCAGTGCGATCCAGGCAGATCTTGTCGGGACGATCGACGGGCCAGGACTTGGTCAGTTGCATCGTCTCGGGATCGTAGACCTTGATGGAGTTGTCGAAGGGACTGCTGATAAAGAGCTGGGTTTCGGTCGCCCACAGGCCCCGGATGCCGCCCTTCTTGCCTTGGGGGATTTCCACGACCGGCAGGAAGGCACTGGGCAGAACAGCGCCTTCTTTGCCATGGCCACCGGGAAACGCCGCGGGCTTGGTGATATCCGCGCGAAGCCGCCGGGAGACGCCGGACCAGGTAAAGCCTTTGCCCGGCCAGGAATTGCCCTTCAGGCCGCCGCCCTCGTTGTTTACGTTCTGGACAATGAACAGGTATTTCGAATTGCCCGCCACCGCATCCCCGCCTTCATAGCCCCAGCCGTGCGTGTGATAAGCAATGCGAGCGAGCTTGCCATCCTTGTACTGCTGAACATTCCCGCCGGCCTCATCCCAGTAGATGTTGGTGAAAAGCGTGCCATCCGCATCCACGAAAACGTCTTCGACATCCTGAAGGACCCAGGACTTTCCGCCGCCATAGGTATTGCCGACCCAGGAGATGGTGGCGGGGAGATTGTCGGCGTAAGCAGTGGAGGCGATGGAGAGGAGCAGGAAGGCTGGTTGGATGAGGCGGTGTTTGAACGAAAGAGGCAGATGGAACATCAATGAGTCTCCTATCAGTGTCGGGGCAGTTGCGATTGGCGTCGAGTTTATATACACGCGAGAGGGGTGGGGGTTTGCGGGAGGTTTTGGAGGGAGGAACGAGAGTGGGAAAGGGGAGGGACCCAGGGATAAATCCCTGGGCTTGTAGACATGGGGGCTCACATGGCGAAGATCGGAATGCATGGGCGGCCCGCCCATGCCACATTTCTATAGGGCCACAGATGAACGCAGATAGAACGCGCACGGGCAAGATGCCCGTGCTACGTTGTGAAGGGCTCACTACATCAAGTTCAAAATTGCGGTGCATGCTATCACTTCTCGACAAAGAACCCTCACCCCAGCCCTCTCCCGGAGTACCGGGAGAGGGGGCAAGGGGTCTGTCAGCGAGGGACCGGCGACGGAGTGTTAGATGCTGAACCCCGCGCGGTACTTCTTATGAATGAGGGCGTCGGCTTCGGGGGCGTTGGTCGCCTTCATCTTGGCCGAGTCCCATTCAATGCGCTTTTGCAGACGCACCGCCAGGTTGCCGACCAACAGCGCCTCCGTGAACGGGCCGGAGTACCAAAAGCCGGCCTTGGCGTCCTCGGGCTTGTTGTCCTTGCAGGCTTGGATCCATTCCGAGCGATGGCCGGTCGAGCGCGGGATGCTCTTGGCCGGGAGTTGGAACTCGCGGCGCCGGCTGGCGGGGAAGAGGCGAGGCGTGCCGGACCAGCCGCCGCACACCATCGTGCCTTTGTCGCCGATGAAGATGATGCCGTTGTCGGAGAGCTGGAACTGGCCTTCGATGTCCTTCGGGGTTGGGGGCAGCTTGCCGCCATCGTACCAGTAGATCTTCAGGGCCGGCCGATTGCCCTTGGCGGCAAACTCGTAGGTGATGATCTGCCAGGCCGGGTAGGAATCCTGGCCCAGTTCGCTGGTCTTGGCCGCGGCGGCGATGGGCGCATCAAGGCCCAGGGCGTAGAAGGCGGGATCCATGTTATGCACCGCCATATCGCCGAGGGCGCCGGTGCCGAAGTCGAAGTAGCCGCGCCAGGCGAAGGGATGGATGTTGGGGTTGTACGGACGTTCCGGGGCGGCGCCCAGGAACAGATCCCAGTCGATGTTCTCCGGAACGGCCGGTGCAGGGACCGGGGCGGGCTTGGCCGGTTGCGGCCACCACTGGCGGGCCCCGGCAACCCCCGGGCGATCCGTCCAGACGTGCACTTCACGCACGGTGCCAATCGCGCCGGCGTCGATCCACTCCTTGGTCTGCCGCAGGCCTTCACCGGCATGGCCATTGTTGCCCATCTGGGTAACGAGCTTGGCTTTCTTGGCAAACTCCGTCATGATGCGGGCTTCTTCGATGGAGTGGGCCATCGGCTTCTCGACATACACGTGCTTGCCGGCGCGCATGGCGGCCATCGAAATCGGCGCGTGCATGTGGTCGGGCGTCGCGATCATGACCGCATCGAAGCTCTTGCCCATCTTGTCGAGCATCACGCGGTAATCCTTGAACTTCTCGGCTTTTTCGAACTTCTTGAAGGTGCCGGCGGCCTTGTTCCAGTCCACGTCGCACAGGGCAACGATGTTGTCGGTGGCCATGTCGTTCAACACGCCCGCCCCCTGCCCCCCGATGCCAATGCCGGCGATGTTCAGCTTTTCACTGGGCGGCGTCTGGCCAGCACCCAGGACGTGACGCGGAACGATGGTAAAGGCCGCAGTCGCAGCGGCCGCGGCCTTGAGGAATTCACGGCGGTTCATTTTACCCATAGATCGGATCCTCTCATCTTGGGGAGACATTCAGATAGCCACGCCAAAACACGCGGACACGACACTGGCCTTCCGGATGCTCCGGCCCAATCCCGGGCAATACCCGAGCCCGAGTTGATGGGTATTCAAACAGAAAGAGACAGGCGTTGCCAGTCGCGCAGCCTGTTGCTTCGAATGAATATGGGAAATGCGGCAACTTTGCTCAATGGACTGGAATTTTCACCGGCCACTTGCCGATCAAGTATCCACAACCCAAGGTCGGTCGCAAACCAGGGTCGGGATACATGAATCAGGGTTTCATAACCACTACTCCCACGGGAATGGAAACATGGACAGGGCGGACACGACCGTATTCATTGTGAATGGCGATTCAGACGAACGGGATTCCTTGTACAGGCTGATGCAATCGGGGGGACTCGACACGACGGCATTTGCCTCGGCCGAGCAATTCCTGGATGGCTGCACACCCCAAGACGCGGGCTGCGTTCTGCTGGAACTGCAGCTGCCCGGAATGGGTGGCCTGGAGCTGATGGTAGCGATGCGAAGCCGGCATTATGGGATTCCCATCATCGTCATGACGGGCTCTGGGAACGTCTCGGCAGCCGTGCAGAGCATGAAGCTTGGGGCCATCGACTTCATGGAGAAGCCCGTTGATGGCCCGACGCTCGTCGCCAACGTCAAGGCGGCGATCGCGATCGATGCCGCCTGGCGACGGAGCGTGGCAGCGACCCAAAACGCCCAGTCGCGTCTGGCATCGTTGACCCACCGTGAGCAGGAGCTGCTGCTGGCGTTGATGGAGGGCAAATCAAGCAAGCAGATTGCGGCTGAAACAGGGCTTTCGCCCCGCACGGTTGAGAATCACCGCGCTCACATGCTGGCCAAGACCGGCGCCAAGAACGTGGCCCACGCGGTCCGCATCGGAATGCTCGCCGGCATGACGTGCGAAGAGCCAACGCGTCTGCGAACAAGCGGGTGCTGCAGGCCATTCCCTATCGGGCCTTTCCCTCCGCTGCTGGCCTGCGGCCCGATGCGGGCCTGACGCGGCGCACCCCCGGGGCTGGCGGCTTGGCCCGTTCCGCGTTTACAGCGGATCGACTAAATTCATGGGCATGATCGACTCGCCCTATCTCGTCGAGCCGGGGGCCAGGTTCCGCATCGATCGAATCAAGGCCGATGACACCGGCCCGTTCAGAGACAAGCCGCAGGCGAAGCGGGCGATGGCTCGCAACGCCGAGAAAATGGCCGGGCTCCAGCAGCGGCTATACGCCCAGGCGCAATACGCTCTGCTAGTCGTCCTCCAGGGAATGGATACGAGCGGCAAGGATGGCACCATCAAACGCGTCTTCAATGGCATCAACCCGCAAGGTTGTTCGGTCGTCAGCTTCAAAGTCCCGTCTCGAGAGGAACTGGCCCATGATTATCTCTGGCGCATCCATATGCATACGCCCCCGCGAGGAATGATCGACATTTTCAATCGCTCGCATTACGAAAGCGTGCTGGTCGAGCGCGTCCACGAGCTCGTGCCGGAGAAAATCTGGCGGCACCGCTATGACCAGATCAACGCGTTTGAGCGGCTGCTGGCCGAAGAGGGAACCACAATCCTGAAGCTCTTCCTGCACATTTCCAAGGACGAACAGAAGAAACGACTGGAGGCCAGGCTCAGAGATCCCCAGCGAAACTGGAAGTTCGATCCGAATGATCTGAAGGAACGCGCCCTATGGAATGAGTACCAGGCCGCCTATGAGGATGCCCTGCGGAAATGCTCGACCGAATACGCGCCCTGGTACATCATCCCCGCCGATCACAAGTGGTTCCGCAACTGGCTGGTCTCGGATCTGATCGTGCGAACGCTGGAGTCGTTGAAACTGCGATACCCCCCGCCCGTCGCACAACTGGACCGGATCCACGTGGAGCCGTAAGCGCGAAGGCGGCGGCTTCACCCGCCGCCTTCGCACTCAACACTCCCTCCCGAATCAATACTCGCGATCACGTTTCATCCCCGGCACGGGAATGGGATACTTGCCATCGGGCCCCGGCGGCAGCGGGCCAATCGAATCCATGGCCAGTTGATCCACGCCGACGCCGAATTCGTGTTCACAATTGAGCATCTGCTCGAAGGTGATCAGCTGTCCGGTGTGGGCAGCCATGCGCCCCATCGAGGTCACGAGGCTCGCTTCCGCGCCGCGTTTAACTTCGTTGTACGGCTTGTCCTGGCGAATGGCGTCGATCAGGTCGTCCCATTCGAGCTGATACGGATTCGGCTCGGGTTCGGGGAAGGCCCACAGCAGATTCGCCTTGGCCATCGTATGTCCCTTGAAGGTGCGCACCCGGCCGGGCGTGTGCGATGCGGTGGTGATGATGGCGGAACCCTTGCTGCCGAGAGCGTAGCTGGCAAACTCCTGGCGGCAGCCGTCCATGTTCCGGCCGTAGTAGAAGAACTTGGTGCCATCGGGATAGGTGTATTCGACGGAGTAATTGTCGAAATTCTGATCGAGCGATTCGCCGCGGTTATGCCGGCCCCCGACGGCCTGCGCCGAAACGGGCCAGGCATTCTTCATCCACGAGCACTCGTCGATCTGGTGGATGTAGTAGTCGCTGAACACGCCGCCGCTGGCCCAGAGGAACGCGTGGAATCGCTGAATCTGGTAAAGGACCTCGCTGATATTATCCGGCTTCTTGAAGGCCAGGGCCGACCTGCCGCCCATTCGGTACGCCCGCAAGGTAATGAGGTCGCCAATCTCCCCATCCATGATGCGTTGATGCAGTTCCTGACGCCCCCTGCAGTGCCGCACCATCAGGCCGACGCCAACCTTCAGATTCTTCTTGTCCGCTTCCTCCGCGAGCTTGATCATGCGCTTCGTCGTCGGGCCATCCACGGTAACGGGCTTTTCCATGAAGACATTCAGATTCTTCTGAATGGCGTAGGTGAAATGCACCCAGCGGAACGCCGGCGGCGTCGCGAAGATCGCCACATCCCCGGGCTTGAGGCAATCCATGGCCTTCTGATAGGCGTCGAACCCAACGAACTTGCGATCCTCAGGCACATCCACCTGCTGCGGAAACTGTTTCTCCAGGCTGGCGTAGCTGTTCTTCAGACGCCGCTCGAAGACATCCGCCATCGCCACCAGCTTGATCGGGCCGCTCTTGGTGGAAAGGGCTTGCCCCGCGGCACCAGTGCCCCGGCCGCCGCAGCCAATCAATGCCACCTGAATCGTGCCGTTGCCCGCCGCATGGACAAGTGGCACGCTCATCGACGCCAACGTAGATGCCGCGGCAATGCCCACCGCCTTCGTAAACTCGCGACGCGACACAGTTCCATTCGTGGGTTCGCTCATCGTGGATCTCCTTAGGACCGGCTTTCCAACTCGGTTCCTGCTGAATGGGCGTCACTGGCAGCTTCCCGCCAGTGGTGCAACTCCGCCGCCCTCGCCCGGCACTCCGGGCCAAGGCCGACGTGAGGGTTCCGCGCAACGCGTACACCCAAGCGAGAACCGCTCTATGTTTTTACCCCCACCCTCGCCACATGTTTGAACGGAATCTTCGCCCCGACCCATTCCCCCACGCCGGGTTCGGAGCGCAGCGACGCCCCGGATCCTCCCCTCTATTAGGAAACCGCTCCAACAAAAAAGCCGACTCAGCACCGAGTCGGCTTTTTGAATGAATCGGTTTGCCTCAAAGCGCCCTATTGGGCCGCGACGTCCAGGCACGCCCCTTCTTTGGTGCTGCGCACGTAGAGGCGCCCATTGCTCAGGGCCGGCGTTGACCAGCACTTCCCGGCGACCACCTTGGCACGAGCAACCTCCTTGTAAGCCGTCGGCGTGGCTTCGACCACCACCAACTGCCCATCATCCGTCAACGCCACGATCTTGTCCCCGGCGAGGATCACGTTGCCAGCCCCAAAACCCGGCTTTTCCCACACCACTTTGCCAGTGGCCAACTCCACGCACTTCAACGGGCCGGAGCCATACTTCTTGAAGCTGAACATCCCGTAGAGGTAGCCATCCTTGCACACCGGCGTGCTCCAGTGATTGGCCACCAGCCGGTCCCCGGAGGTCTTCCACAACTCGGTAGCCGTGAACTGATCGCCATTCCGGGTAATCTTGCACGCCCCACCGCCGACACCATAGCCCGCCGAGCAGTAAACAATGTCCCCGGAGACGACCGGGTTGATCGCCGACGAGACGCTGAACTTGAACGGGAAGCGCCACAGCGCCTTGCCGTCAGTGGCCGATACGGAAAGCAACCCACTCTTGAGGAAGAAGATCACCTGGCGCTGACCCTGGATCGTCGCCACCGTCGGCGTGGCATGGGTGATGATCTCATCGTGGGCTTTCCAGATCACTTGCCCGGTCTTCTTGTTCAATGCCAGGAGCGATTGCCCCGCGCCGCCGCCGCCCACAAACAACAAATCCCCGTCAATGACGGGCGAAGCCGCGCTTTTCCAGCCGATGTTGCGACCCGCGTGTTCTTTGATCAGGTTCTTCGTCCAGATCTGTTTTCCCGTTTCGGCATCCAAGCAGTAAAGCACCAGGTTCTGCGTGGCGACATAAACCATGCCGTCATTGACGGTGGGCGTCGACCGTGGGCCATCGCCGCCCTGGTTGTCCTTGGTGCCATCATCGCCACCCTGGACATACTTACCCTCGTCGATGTCCGCAGACCACAGTTCCTTGCCCGTCGCCGCATCCATCGCCACGCACAATTCCCGCGACTGGCCATTGATGTCGCGATTGACCTGCGTAAACGCCTTGCCGCCGGCGATGGCGAAGGAGCTGAAGCCATTGCGCGTGGAAACTTTCCACACAACCTTGGGGCCCTCAGCCGCCCAAGTCAGATTCACCTTCTCCGTGGAGATCCCGTCCTGGTTAGGCCCGCGATATTGAGGCCAATCCGCCGCCCGCAACCCCGCCGCCTGGAAACCCGCCAAAACACCGAGAGCTGCCGCCAACAACCGCACTTTTCGCATATTCAACCTGAATCCAAAGGAACACTTCAGAAGCCCAACAGGCACCTGTGGAGCACTACACCGTATTGTATCATGTACGCCCGTTTCCGTTGTAGCTCGCGCCTGGCGGAAGCCGATGTGGAAAGAGCCCAGGGAGTCGCCTCCCTGGGCATCCGGTCATGACTACTTGCCGGACCACTCGCGAATCTGGGCAATCTCTTGTTGGCTCAGCCCGAGGGATTCGAGGAATTCCTGATGCCCTTGCGGCTCCAGTTTCTCAAAGGTTCGATGCCACCTTTGCTTGTCCTGCTCGCCGAAGCCAGCGGCAGTCATGATTTCAACCCAGCGTTGTTTGCTGATCATTGAGTTCTCCTTAAACTTGAGATTTCGATCCCTATTCCCGCCCGCTGGGGCCCTTCGCGAACGAGAATTCTCTCCACGACGCGTCATGGATGTACGCTTGGATAACTGCTCCAGCAGCCGAAGGATCTCCTGCTGCTGGCCTTGAAGTGATTCGATTTCATGTTCGAGCATCTCCAGCCGGCGCCGAAGGATTCGTTCGGTCGGGCCAGCACCTTCCGATTGATCCAGCAGGCGGGCGATTTCCTTGAGCGGGATGCCCATCCGTCGATAGAAACAGATCTGCTTCAGCCGCTCTGCATCTGCCGGACCGTAAAGGCGGTAATTGCCCTCCGATCGATCAACTGGCTTCAGCAGCCCGAGCCGATCGTAGTACAACAACGTCGATCGACTCAGGCCACTCTGCCGGCCGAGATTGCCAATGGTCAGACCTTTGCTCATGTCGTTTGCCCATTCACGATGACGAAGAAGTCTACACTGTGAAGTTCTAGACAGCTCAAGGGGCGGAGCATGCCAATTCAAGGAATTCTCCAACCCAACCGCCGTCCCGCGGCATCCTTACTTGACCCCGCCCATTTTCAGATTCATAATTGCGCCGTGGTCGATCTGATCAGTCCATCTTCTCACATGCCGCAGACAATCCGGTACGCCGTAGCGTTTTTTGTAGGCGGTGTAGGCCCTGCGCCTTGTGGGAGGAACGGCCCGCAATGACGCACTCAAAACCCTGAACGACCAAGCCCGTTCCCACGAACGGGCTTTTTTATTGGTCCTGTTTGTCGCAAACCGAAAGGAAGATACGCGTATGAACCCGCCATTCGCCAGCCGAATGAGCACCGTCGGGCGATCCTTCACCCGGGAAATCCTCAAAGTGACACAGGCGCCGGATATTATCTCGTTTGCCGGCGGATTGCCCAACCCGGCGTTCATCCCGGTCCAGGCGATTGCGGACGCCGCTGCCAAGGTGCTGCAGAACGATGGCTTGGATGCCCTGCAATACCGCCCCACCGAAGGCTACCTGCCCCTCCGCCAGTACATCGCCCAACGCTATCGCACGCGGCGAAACCTCGATGTGGAGCCCGATGAAATTCTCATCACCACCGGCTCTCAGCAGGGCCTGGACCTCATCGGCAAGGTCTTCCTCGACCGCGATGACACAATCATCGTCGAGCAACCAACGTACCTGGCAGCCATCCAGGCCTTTGGCCTGTACCAGCCCCGTTTCCTCTCGGTGCCGCTGCAGGAAGATGGCATCGACATCGCCGCACTCCAAGCCGTGTTGGCCCAAAGCTCGCCGAAACTGATGTATTCCGTGCCCAATTTCCAGAACCCCACCGGCATCAGCTACAGTGAGGAGAAACGACGCAGCCTGGCCGAGGCGTTCCAAGGCCGGCCTATCCTCTTCATCGAGGACGATCCCTATGGCGACCTGCGGTTCCGAGGCCGGCCACTCCCCTCTATGCGCACCTATCTGCCAGACAATACGATCCTCCTCGGCTCGTTTTCCAAGACGGTTGCGCCGGGGCTTCGGCTCGGGTGGATCTGCGCCCGCCGCCCAGTCATGGACAAACTGGTCATCGCCAAACAAGCCGCCGACCTTCATACCGAATACCTCGCCCAGCGCATCCTGCATCAGTATCTGGTCGACAACGATGTGGAATCGCATATCCAGGAGATCTGCCGGGCTTATGGACACCAGCGCGACGTGATGCTCCGCCTGATTCCCAAGTACCTGCCTCACAACGTGCGCTTCACCCAACCCGACGGCGGCATGTTCCTGTGGCTGACGTTACCGCAGGGACAATCTTCGATGGATCTGTTCGACCACGCTATTCGGGCACGCGTGGCCTTCGTGCCCGGCCGTCCCTTCTTCGCCAACGGCGGCGGCGATGACACCGCCCGAATCAATTTCACCAATGCCGACGATGCCCATATCGAAGAAGGATTGCGCCGCCTGGGCCAGGCCATGAAAACCTACGCATAGCCCCCTCTTCGCAATCGCCGATTCCGCGTAACGGGCGATAGTGCTCCCTCACCCTCCCTTCGCCGGACAAGTCTCTCTTCGCCCGTTTAGCGCCGCCCCGGAGGGGCGGGTTTTCCGCGCCACGCCCCTCCTCTACACCTACACCCCGTCACCCCCGCTGTGCTGCTCCCCTAAAGCCCACGGCGCTGCCGTGGGGAATCCCATCCTGCGCCACCGTGGCATGGGCTCACTCGCCCATGCAGCTCCAACAATGGTTCTCCACTTCTGCCAGGCCCTTCCCCCTTACCACGCCTTATCTGTGCCCCATCCGTGGCCAAAGAACGTACCCGGGCATCTTGCCCGTGCGTGTCCTATCTGCGTTGATCTGCGTGCATCTGCGGCCAAATACAACGTATCACGGGCACCTTGCCCCTGTGTGATCGTGGCATGGGCCCACTCGCCCCATGCATCTAAGAAAAGCCCCGGCATACCGGGGCGGCAACCGACTGCCCGACCGCTACACGGACTCAACACGACCGCTCTAACCGCCGTACCCTCTCCTCCGCCAACCATCCTCCGGCCATGCCTCTTGCAAATCGTCCCCGCCATCGTTCTCCTATGTCCCCTATATGTTCCATGCCACCGCCGCCTTCCTTCTGCAGGCCACCATTATCTCCCTTTCGGGCGTGCTGGCCCCCGGTCCCATGACCGCCGCAACCCTCGCCGCCGGCTCACGCAACCGCCACGCAGGGACCTGGATCGCCATCGGCCATGGCATCGTCGAGTTCCCCCTCATGGGCCTCATCATGGCCGGCGCCGGAGCCCTCCTGGTGAAAACGGGCTTTCGCATCGGCGTGGGCCTGGCGGGCGGGGCCGCTTTGCTGCTGCTGACCACGCTGACCCTGGCCAGCCTGCGGCAACCCACCGACCAACCCGCAACAACCCGCGTCGCCAATCCCCTCTGGACCGGCATCGTGTTCACCGGCAGCAACCCTTACTTCCTGCTTTGGTGGGCAACGGTCGGGCTGGCAATGGCAACCAAGGCCTTTGAACTCGGGATCCTGGCCTTCGGGCTGTTTGCCCTCGTCCACTGGCTGTGCGATCTGGTTTGGCTGGAAACCCTCTCCCTGGCCAGCCATCAGGGCGTTGGGCTGCTGGGCCCCAGGAGCCAGCGAATAATCCTGCTCATCTGCTCCGCCGCCATGGGCGTGTTCGGAATCAAGTTCGTCATCGATGCTGTTAGAGCCATCCTCACTCCGCTGTAGCGAGTGCTCCCGACAACGCACTAACGCCCCCGGATAGCCGAACAGGATGCCCGTGCATCGTCTGCTTCCCCCACGGGACGCCCGTCCATAGGCTCTCGTCGATCTCGTTTCGCGGCGGCCCGCAGGGCCGCACTCCCCCTCTATCCCCAACGGAGCGAACGGACTTCACTGATATCGATGATGCATAATCTTCCTCTTGCCCCTTCGTGATCACCGTGGCATTGGGCGGCCCGCCCATGCATCTCCATCAGTGCTTCTTCCCTTTGCCAAGCTCTCTCCCTCCGGAACACTCATCCGTGACAATACAAAGACGTAGCATGGGCATCTTGCCCATGCGCGTCCTATCTGCGTTCATCCGCGGCTCCTTCGTGAAGATTCGTGGAGATTCGTGGGCTTCCCTTCCAACTTGGGTGCGGACCACGCCCGCGTCGGGTTCATCTGTGCCCCATCTGTGGCACCAACAGACCTCTGGCAAACCCGCAAACCAACCGCAGCCTCGTTACAACATCCCCTCCCCAATCCTGCGGGTCGGCCCCCAATAGAAATAAAAGAGAGGGCCACAACCGTCGTGGCCCTCTCTTATTCTTACTTACTCAATGCTATCGCTTAGTAGCGGCCACCACCGTAGCCACCGCGACCGCCGCCGCCGCCACCGTAGCCACCGCGGCCACCGCGACCGCCGCCGCCACCGTAGCCACCGCGGCCGCCGCCGCCACCACCGCGATTCTCACGCGGCTTGGCTTCGTTAACCGTGAGGGCGCGACCCATGTGCTCCTGACCGTTCAGGGCTGCAATAGCCGCCTGTGCCTCCGCTTCGGTGCTCATTTCCACAAACCCGAAACCCTTGCTGCGACCGGTGTCGCGATCCGCAATCACTTCCGCGCTTTCCACGGTGCCGTGCGCAGAAAACAACTGCTGCAAGGCCGAGCTATCCACATCGTAGCTCATGTTCCCGACATACAACTTCTTGCCCATTGATTCTCCTCTGAGTTGGGCATGCGACCCGCTTCTTTTACTTTCCAGGTCGAGGGGAAAGAGGCCAACCTTTTGACCTAAACGGTGGGCGGCGATTGAGAAAGAAACTGCGGGCAGTAACATCTTGTCGCGTCATCTGACTCGTTCCGCGTACCAACCATTCGCCACATTAAAGCCAGATAATGCCGCTGTCTATGGAAAAAGTTACAGATTTTCGGGGTGCCGCCTGTACCCCAATCCGCCCGGTCCCCCCCTTCCCCACGGATCTTTTTGCAATCGCACAACCCGGATGACCCCCGATCGCCTCCCCGCTACACCCCCAACCGTCGTCCGCCCGGCCTTCTTGCCCCTACCCCTCCGTGCATATCTGTACCCCTCGGTGACAATAAAAAGTGCCCTGGACGGCCCACCCAGGCTCTTCGTCTGCGGCTTCTTCACGAAGATTCGTGCAGATCCGTGGGCTTCCCCTCCACATCCATCCATTATCCGGAAGCACCCGGCCGGCCGGATTTTCCTGATCCAATCTCCCGGCAATCCCGATGAATGCTCGGAGGAACGGGTTTCAAAGCCTGGGCACCAAAGGGTGGCACCTCAGTCGATTTTCGGGTTTTGAAACAAGTTCTCTAAGGAGATTGCTATGGCACGCCTCATTCGCTGCCAGGCCACAGGTCCCATCCAGATCAAGCCCCAAACGGAGAGTGTCTGGATCTGCGCCTGCGGCCTGAGCCAAACCCTCCCCTACTGCGACGGTTCCCATAAAAAAACCAAGGGCGAAGAGCCCGGCAAACTGTACCTTTACGACAAAACTCGCAAGGTCCTCGTTCGAACCATCACCGATACCTGATCCACGCCGCCCTCCTTCCAGCGGCTCTCGACTCAATGTAGTGGCCCTTCGCTCGACCCTACCCCGGGCCTCCTCAATCTGGCATAGGCGGGCCGCCCCATGCTCCTCTCTATCTGCGTTTATCTGCGTTCATCCGCGGCTCAGCTCTACGTCTCCACCGAAATCGTATGCAGCCCCCCCCACTCCCCGCCGCGTGTCTTGCCAATGAGGTAAATATCAACCCGGATTGACCCAACCCGGAAGACCTTCAACCCCGCCAATTGCGACTCCAGCGCCTTCCGCAGTTGCCGAAATCGCTCGGCATCCTCCGAACCCTCCAATTCCGCGAAGAAATCGTCAACCGCAACCTCCTCGATCTTCTGTTTCTTCCGAGCATGTCCGGCCACCTGATCCCTGGCCGAATCACCCCCGCCGCCCCCCCACCGGAACGGCTCGAAAGGAGCATCGGTTTCGCTCGGATAAAGCAGCCCCTCGCTCGCCTTCTTCAGCTCCTGCAACTCATCCTGCGGCATAAGCCAACTCCTCATGCTACTCTTCGCCCGAGCTGATCTGGGCCGGCGTAATCGACACGCGGTCCACCTTCTGCCGCAATGTCTCTGCCACCCCCGGCGGCAGCCGATCGAAGAAATGCAGTCCCGTTCGCTGCTCCACCTCGGCGGGACTGGTCCGATACTTGGCCCACTCATCCCCAACCACCTCATTGTCGTTGGGCATCAGCACGGTAATCACTCGAGTGCTGGGATTGATCTTCGCCAGGTCATCCGCTCCCCCACTCTCCGACACGCTCACGACCACCTTCCAGCACTGGGCCGGGACCGTCACCTTGCTGCGCCCGATGGTTTCCCTTAAACCCGCGCTGCCCCGCCCCCCCCGACCCGCGGGCCCCGCAACGATGTACAGACGCTGGTGCTGCTGGCGAACCAGGGCGCGACAATACGCTTCCATATGCGCCCACGCCTTCTCGTTCACATTGGGAGCCTGCGGAACGATGTTGGTCATCACGAACGTCGAAAAGCTCATGGCCTCGTCCGCAGCCCGATCGCTATGCGGACATAGATGCCCCCGGTCGAAGCCGCTCCCGCTATAGTCCTGCGAGACCACCCGTTTGAATCCCAGTGGCAATTCACCATCGGGATCGAATAGCCGCTTGCGCGGCGCATTGCCCAAGTCGGCCGCCGCCACCCGCCAACTCACCCAATTCGCAATCCCCGCCGCGTTGTTGTAGGAAAGGGCATAGTACTGTTTCACCATCAGGTAGTTGTCCCTGTTCGACACCTCCGCCGTCGCGCCGCTGGGGTTCCCCAGCAGCATGTTGGCTTCCCCGGTTGACGTGATCGGCGCTGTCAGGACCTGGGGTTCGCGGACCGGCTGTTGCGGCTGGCCCCGCTGATAAACCAACGCTGCGATAATGCCAATGATCAGCAGAACCGCCAGAACCGCGATTCTCGCCTGAGGACTGAGTCGCTGGAAAGCTTCGATCAGCGGCCGAAAGTCAAACTGCCCGGGTCCATAAGATGTTTTGCGCCGTCTGGCCATACCCCGATAGGATAGTTGCCCCACCGCCCCGCTGCGAATCTTCATTCGGCTCCTGCTTCAGCTCTCGGTGTGCCCGCAGGGGTCCGCAGGAGGCTCAAGGGGGAGTCGCCGGTGTGTCGGAGGTAGTCCGGCAGTAGTCTCGCAGATTCAACGCTTCTCTCCCTTCCCACCTGCGTCTATCATGTTTCTTGCGTACCCGGCCAGTGCTCTTAGGGAGGAGTTCATGCTCAAAGGTTTGCTCGCCACCTGCGCCATCCTGCTGGCACCAGCGTTTCTCTTGGCTCAGCCCCTGGCTGACCGCATCCCCGCCGATGCCATCGTCTACCTGGGTTGGCAGGGCAGCCAGGCCATGCCATCGGCCTATGCCAACTCCCATCTCAAGGGAATTCTGGACGCATCCCATTTCGAGCTCTTGGCCACCGATTTCCTCCCCCGTCTGGCTCAGCACCTCCGCGACCGCAACCCCAGGGCCGGCCAGATTATGGAAACCCTCGCCGCCGCGTGCGGACCGCTGTGGCGGCACCCTTCCGCCCTCTACGTCGCGAGCTTCGACTTCAAAGCCCCCGGCGTGCGCCCTCGGTTCGCCATCCTTTGCGAAGCCGGCCCCGAGGCGGATCTCCTGCTCGCACAATTCAAATCGCTGTTGCAACTCTTTCCCCAGGCATCCTTTCCCCTGCGAGCCTTCAAGTCGGGCCAACTTGTAGTCCTGACTGGGGGTTACGATCCGGACACGCAGGTTTTGGCGAGCCCCGACTCCCCCACCACCCCCAAGTCCCTGGCCACGAATCCCACCTTCCAGCACGCAATCCATCAGGTGCAACAGGACGCCATTCTCCTGGCCTACATCGATGCTGAAGCAGCCCTTGCCCAGGCCAATGAGGCCATCACGAAACTCAAGACCCCCACCGCTGCCAACTGGCCCAAGTTCCTCGACGCCCTGGGCTTGGGCAGCTTCAAACGAATCGTCGTCAGCGGCGGCTTCGAGGGACGCGACTGGTCCACGCAGGCGTTCATCGCCGCCCCGGCTCCGCGTCAGGGACTGGCAACGCTCCTGGAAAGCAAACCCATCTCCGATGCCACGCTCAAGCTGATCCCGCAGGCCGCCACCTCCGCCCGCGTGGAGCGACTGGACCTCGCCGGCCTCTTCGATGTCGCCCGCAACCTCGCCGGCCAGATGGATCCCCTGAACCAGGTTACCTGGGATGATGGCGTTACCCAGGTCAATCAGATGTTCGGCTTTGACCTCCGCCAAGACGTTTTGGAGGCCTTCCATAACGAATGGATCTTCTACACCATCCCGGCCGGGGGTACGAGTGCTGACGGCGATCGCC
>JBLNDH010000643.1:0-19903 GCA_050261455.1 Bacillota bacterium | reverse complement strand
CAGGTGCTGCTGGGCGGAAAGACCTACAAGAGCCACGAGATGCTCTTCGCGGGCAGCCTCATCACGTGCGGGCACTGCGGCCATCCCATCACCGGCGAGACCAAGGCCAAGCAGACCAAGGCCGGCGTGAAGGAGTACGTCTACTACCGCTGCACGCAGTACAATAAGAAGGACCATCCCCGCGTTCGGCTCAGCGAGGACGATGTGGAGAAGCAGGTCACGGCGCTGTTCGACCGGATTCAGTTCAATGAGACCACACGGGATTGGTTTGGGCGGGTGCTGCGGGCGCGGGCAAAGGACACGCAGAAGCAGGGCCAAGAGAAACGTGACAGTCTCGCCGCAGACCTACGGCGCGTGCAGCAGCAGAAAGACCGGCTCGTCAACATGCGTCTGAACGACGAGATCGACAGCGATGCGTTTGCTCGGAAACAGGCAGAGCTCCGAGAACGAATTGGGGAGATACAGCTTCAGCTAGAAGCAGCGGACCGAGAGCAGTCCGAAATCGGGGAACTCGCGATCAAGGCGTTTGAACTGTCGCAAAGCCTTCCGCAGCGGTGGGTTATCGCAGATATCGCCGTGAAGCGTCAGATCCTCGAAATCGTCTGTTTGAACTGGACCCTGGATGGCGTAAGTCTAGTTCCCACAATAAGAAAGCCCTTCAGCGTTCTCGCCGAAGGGCTTGTTTCTGCGGATAATCGGAATGACTGGATTTGAACCAGCGACCTCCATGCAGAAATGCCCAGAAAAACTCGGGATTCCTGAGGGAGGCAGCGCAGAATCCAGCACAGTGGGCACCGCAATCACCCGATCGGTTGATCCGGAGTTGGCAGTGGTGGTGGATGCGTGGGCCCGGTTACCCGAAGCCCTGCGGACCGGCATTCTGGCCATGATCCGAGCGGCCGCGGAGTGAGCCAACTATTCTCGAATTCACCAGCACGGCAACGGAGCTGACGGAAGCAACGGCAGCGAGCACGGGGCAGTTCCCCCCAGACCAATGCAAGAGCCGGACTCAAGAGAGCCCGGCTCGGAGCTGTGAGACACTACACCGCATCTGACGAAGGCAGATGCAAGGTCAATTCAAGATCTCAGACCCGATCGCTCGGCAGCTGAACAAACCCTCCGACATCTTCCGGCCCCAAGGGACAAAAGAGGCCGGCCGTTGAATTCGGGGCAGGAGCGGGATCTGTACCAACGGCATCGAGATCGGACGGGTGCCGCTGTTCGTGGCGAACGCCGTGGCTGCCAGCGAGGCCACCGGAGTCGCGGCCGGCAGGTCCGGAATCTGGCCCACGATCATGCCCACGCTCTTCTGGGCCACATAGCTGGCATCCAGCCCGCCAATACTACCGTTACCACTGACATCGCCGATGATCACCGGGTCGATCAGCGGGAAGGCATCGAAACCACTTACCGCACCGATCGCCACGTTGGCGATGCACGCCGCATCCACGCCGCTGTAGGTCTTGTTCCCCGAGGCATCCCCAACGTAGGCGACCAATTGGACCGAAGCCACCCTCGGCACCCCAATAAGCTCCCCATTGGCAGTCGTGACAGTGCCTAGCAGCTCGATGGTCTGCGACTCGCCATAGGGCGCGCTCCGCGGCACGCTAGCTTTCAGTTTGACCAGGGCTCTGGAGCCACGGCCTAGGGGCGTGCTGCCGGCCAAGTTGACCAACAGCTGGCCGGGGGTGCTTTGTCCTGTGCTTACATGCCAATCGTCCGGCATGTCCGCTGCCAAGATAACATCCGTGATGGTCAACAGTGCAGGATTGAACCTCAAGGTCAGATCCGCACTCCTCAGGCCCTCGGCGTTGTCGATTTGAATTGGCAGACCTGATTCAGCGGCGGGAACACTCACGGACTGTCCAGGGCCCCGGGCAAAAGGCGGAATGGTGATGGCGGGTGTAAGAGTGGAGCATAGCCCGAAGCTGCTGCGAAAATCCCCGCCGGCGATGCCATTGTTATCGCCATCCAAGAGTTCGCCGGCATCGTCCACAAATCCATCGGCTCGACTGAACAGGGTGATCATGTACATGTCCGATGGCAGCACGCCGCCCGTTTTTACAAAGTGTAACGTGTTGCTCTCCGCCTCCCAGAACAAGGAGCCTGCAACCGGGCCGCTGTTTTGGCCCACGAAAGTCAGATCGGGCAAGTCGGTCGTTGCATCCACACCGTCGTAGAGATTGAGCTTGCTCGTATTGATTGGCCGGTTGAATTGCACATCGAATCCGCTCCCGTTGGATCCCACCGAGACGGCGATCAGGCGGCTTGTGTTCACCTGAACGATCAACTGGTCGCTGCTGCTTCCCCCCTCAGGGTCCGTTACGCGTACCACCACCGCATGTTGGCCCAGTGATTTATAGGTATGACTCAGCGTGAAGTTGTTGCCGGTCAGGGCCAGAGGCTGTGGGCTGCCCCCTTCGCCATAGTCCACCGTGGCCGTACACAGGTCGTTGCCGAGATCTGTAAACGAGCCCGTGGCTGCGAAGGTCTGGCCCAGTTCCACGGTCACATCGGGACCAACAGTAACCGTTGGTGCCACATTGATGACGGCGATACTCACCGTCTTCGAATCACTGAGCGGCGGGGTTCCGTTGTCCGTGGCGCGAATTGTGACATAGAAGACTCCATTCTGAGTACCTGATGGAGTCCACCGGAATACGCCGGTGTCTGGGTCAATGCTGACTCCGGCAGGGGCACCACTATCGATGCTGAACGTGAGCTTCTGAGCAGGCAAATTGGCGTCCTTGGCGACTGCCGTAAATGTCAGTTCGCGTCCCTCTTCGACTGTCTGGCTGGAGAGTCTGTCCAACACCGGTGGAGCATTGATGACCGTGAACGCCTCGCTCACAGGTGTCTTCAAGGCATTGCCCACATGGTCCACAATACTGGAGCTATTGGCATTGAGGTGCAGGGTATACTCGCCGGGGGTTCCAGTCAGGCTGGCGAGGTTCGTCAGAAGCCAGGTGCGGCTATCGGAGGTGGTGAGAATCTGGGCGGCGGTTAGCAGATTTGGGCCACCATCCCGGCAGAGCGATAGGTCAGTCAAATCGAAGCCGACAACGGCCTCATCGAAGGTGAACGTCATGGAGTCGATGCCGCCGCTGTGCGGGTCGGGGGCAATGTCCACGATGTCGGCCGAGGGACATGTTGTATCGAACGTGAAGGACATCGGCTGGCTGGGTTGCGAGGCATTGCCCGCCACGTCTTCCAGCCAGGCGGTGACGCGATGGGAGCCCTTTGAAAGGATGGTACTGTTATTGAGCAGTGGCCGACCGTCGCTGGACAACAGGTCCAGTCGGCCATCTCCGTTGAGGTCGGCGGCAAGAACCGAAGCGGGCGATGAGAGGGTTGGATAACGAATAGCCGGCAAGAGTGTTCCATCGCCTTGACCTCGCAACACCCAGATCTCATCATCCGAGGAAATGTTGTTGAATCCAGTCCCCATGGCCATATCCAAATGGCCATCGCCATCGAAATCGCCGACGGCCATTCCGGAATGCTCCACGGCGACCTGAGCCTTGCCTGCAACGGTGAACGTGCCGTCGCCGTGACCTAGATGCAGGACTGCATCGCAAAGCTCAATCGCCAGCACATCGAGCTTGCCATCCTCATTGAAGTCCCCAACGTCCAAGTAGTCGGTCGGCCACTCAAGGGATGTCTCGATCGCCGACTGAAATGTGCCGTCCCCTTTGCCGAAGTGGACCGCAAGCTTGGGGTCCGTCCATCCCGACGGGCTCCAAATGCCGGGCCGGGAGTAGATCAGATCGGCCGCACCGTCGCCGTTCAAATCGGCCACGCGAACCGCAGCGGGCCGATCGCCAGTGATCAGACTCTGGGCTGGGCGGAATGTACCATCGCCATCTCCCAGCATAATCTTAAAGAATGGGGCATCGCTGAAATAATCGGTGGTCATGAGGTCGGCATGGCCATCGGCGTTGAAGTCGGTCACAACGAAATGGAGGTAGACAAGATCGCCTGGAATGCTCTGCCCAAGCTGATAAGTGCCATCGCCTTTTGCCAGGAACACGCGAATGTTGTGGTCGGCAATGGCGATGTCCGGCTTCCCATCCTCGTTAAAGTCATTAACGGCCAGGCAGGAGTAGAACGTCGAATCGACTTGAATGGGAAGCCGTTGATACGGATAGAAGCTGCCATCGCCCTTGCCAATGGCCACAAAAAGGCCCTCGCGAGGAGCGGCGTAGAGACAATCCGGGAATCCATCGGCATCCAAATCGGCCAGGAGATTGCCGGCTTTGGAAATCAGGGCGTCGTCCTTGGCGACAAAGTCCATCCGCAGCAGTGGCACAGAAAGCAAGCAGCTCCCCGCCTGATCGGTATTGAGGAGTGCGTCGGACGCCAACCCATCGATGTCGAGGTGCAGTGTTCCGGCTTCGCGGGCGTCCAGATTGAATGCAACCGCAAGCCGGTTGGTAATGTCATCCGTGTCGCTGATCCCGCTGTCGCTGGAAGCATCCAGATCCGGAATAGCCGGAATACCTGGTGCCACGGTGTCGATGGTCACATAAACGTCGGCGGATGCGGCCGACACGTTACCGGCAATATCCACCGCCCGGAGGGCATAGTTGTGCTTGCCATCAGGCTGCAGAGGCAGTGTGTACTGGGCATCGGTCTGATAGTCGATGCCGCTTCGCTCGCCATCAACAAAGAGGCGATAGTAGGCCGTGTCCTCCAGCGAAATGTTGAACGTGGGGGTATTGTCTTTCGTGATCCTGTCGGAATTGCTTCGCCCGGTGTCGCTGGCGGGGTCCAGGCTTATCGCCCCCGGAGCATTCGGGGCGACGGTATCGATGGTCAGGCTCAATGCAGGCGAGAGCGCCGAGAAATTCCCGGTGGCATCGATGGCTGCAACCCTGATTACATGTATGCCGTCACTCAGGGGCTGTGGATCAAAGTGGCTTTTCTCGTAGTCGCTGCTGACTTGCCAACCATCACAGTAGAACCGGAAGTACTCGCTGCCGGCAGCAATGAGCGTTGGCGTATTGTCGTTGGTGATGTGGTCCGTGTTGCTCACCCCGCTGTCGCTGAAATCGGCCAGATCCAGCATGGGGGGAGTGGAGGGCGATTGCGTGTCGATGGTGAGCGTCAAGGCGGGGGAATCCGGCCCTTCGGCTTGCCCGGGCAGCGTGGTCCGCCAGGTGATCGCATGTTTGCCGTCGGCCAGCGGCGTCTTGCCATCGGTGACGATCACCGCTTCGGCGCTGGCAGCCTGGGATGACCCGATGAGCGTGCCATCGGCGTAGAGCTTCACCAGAGCCCCAGGCACAACCGGGGCAACGCGCAAGCGGAGGGCGGTATCGAGGCTGCTGTTGTTGAGCTTGGTCAGATCGTCCTCAAATGACACGCCCGTATCGCTGGTGAACAGCAGATCCGGGGCATTGATTAGGATCGAACCGATCGTCACCTGCAATTTCAACTCTTCTTTGGAGACATTGCCTGCAGCGTCAACGGATCGGATTGAGTAGGTATAGCTGCCATCCGCCTGCTCCGGCGTGGTGTAGGTGCTGCCGCTCTCGTAATCTCGGCTGATCTGCACGCCATCGCGGTAGACGCGGTAGTACGGACCGGCCTGCACGTCAAAGGTGGGGGTATGGTCGTCGGTGTAGTTGTCGCTGTTGCTGGAGCCGGTGTCACTGGCGGCCTGCAAGTCCAACAGCGTAGGCGCATTTGGAGTTGTGGTATCGAGTGTGAGGCTGAGACTGTCACTGACCTGAGACTTGTTGCCGGCCAGGTCCTCAAACCAGGCCATCACAGTGTGCGGGCCGTCGGCCGCGCCAGTCATGCTGTTGAGCAGCACCCTCATTTCCTGGCTCGTGTGGCTGTAGGTCACCCAATCCAGCGTGCCATCCCCGTTTACGTCGGCGGTATACATGCGAGAGACGTTGTAGCCCGCACTGACCAGGTTCACCGGACGGAAGGTGCCATCCCCTTTGCCCCTCAGCCAATAGATGTTCGTGTCGGTACCGCTCCCGCTGGCGATGTCGAGGTGGCCATCTCCGTCGAAATCCCCCACGACCAGCCCCGCCGGATTGAACGTGAATTTGGACTCGGGTCCGGTCGCAAAATAGCCATAATCTTGCCCCAATACAACGGTCGCTGACGAGCTTGTTTCAATGACGTCGATCCGGCCGTCCTCGTTGAAGTCACCCGTCCCCAGATCGTAGGGATACGGCGGCAGTGGGCTGGTCACACTCGCCTGCAGCGTGCCGTCCTTGTTACCGAGGCACGTCCGCAGTTCCTGCACGTTGAACGGACAATAGAAAACATCAACCGCCCCGTCGCCGTTCACATCGCCCAACTGGATAGACCTCGGGCAGCACCCAAAAGCCACCGTCTTCCCCATCTGGAAGTTGCCATCGCCTTTGCCCAGCAATATAGTATACGTGTCGTTGATGTGCTCCACCGTCAGCAGATCCGCGTGGCCGTCGGCATTGAAATCCGCGACGAACAATTCGCCGCAGTAATAGCTATAGGGCAGTGCCGATCGAGACTGGAACGTTCCATCGCCGTTGTTGATCAGCAGTCTGGGCGGGTTCACGGAGAAGAGGGCAATATCCAGCTTGCCATCCTCGTTGAAATCGCCAATGGAGGCGCAGGCCTCGGAATCGGCAATCCGCTGCAGCGACCCGAAGGTGCCGTCTCCCTTGCCCAGCGCCAGGAACAACCCTTTGCCAAAATCACCGATCAGGAGATCCGCACGTCCGTCCCGGTTGAAGTCGGCAATCTTGAGATCCCAGAGGCTGCCGACCAGGAAAGCCGTCTTCTGCACAAAACCCGGCTGCTGAAGGATCAGCGGCAATGAGACGATTCCCGCGGCGTTGATCCGCAGATCGGTGGTGGTCCCCGCGCCATCGACGCTGATGTGCAGGATGCCTGCTTCGCTCGCCGCCAACTGAAGGACCATGTTGCTCAGGTTGGTGAGGTTGTCGCTGTTGCTGATGCCGCTGTCGCTGGAGGCCTGCAGGTCCGGCATCGCGGGCCGGGCCGCCACCGTATCGACCGTCACCTGCAACGGGCTGCTGGGCACCGAGACGTTCCCCGCCACGTCCACCGCCGCCACCGTGAAGCTGTGCACCCCGTCGGGATTGCTGCTGATCTGACAGGTGGAGCCGGTCTGGTAGGACCCGCTGACCAGGTTGCCATTGCGGTACACGCGATAGTACCCACCCGCCGACACATCAAAGCCCAGGGTGGTCTGGTTGGTCAGGTTGTCGCTGCTGCTGGCTCCACTGTCATACGCCGCCTGCAGGTCCAACGCCCCCGGCTGAGCCGGGGCCGTGGTGTCGATCGTCAGCGTGATCGCCGGGCCCACCGGCGACTCATTGCCGGCGGCGTCCACGGCCGTGATCGCATAATCCCAACTGCCCTCCGGCTGAACCGGGGCCGTGTACGTCGAGGAACTCTCATACTCTCCGCTGACCTTCGTGCCATTGCGGTAGACACGATAATAGGGACTGGTGGGAATCCTGAAGCTGGGCGTGGTGTCCTGGGTTATTCGATCAGAGATGCTGATGCCCGTGTCACTGCCCGCCTGCAACACCGGAGCACCCGGAGCCGCGGGGGCTGCCGTGTCGATCGTGACCGCCAGCGTCACCGACGGCGAGGATGCTTCCTGCCCCGGCACCTGCTGCGTGGCCGTGAACTGGTGCACCCCGTCGGCCCACGAGGCCGTCGCAGTGCTGGCAATCAGAGTGCTGCTGGCGTCGGCCACCGCACTGCCGACCAGTTGCCCATCGGCCCACAGCGACACCGTCGCTCCCGTCACCGTGTTGCCGATCAGAAACCGCAGCCCGCTGTTCAGTCGGGTGACATTGTCACTGCTGGAAGCGCCCGTATCCGATTCGCTCTGCAGGTCCGGCGTGGTGGGCGTGGCGGTTCCCGGCGGCAGGCTCTCCAGTTGCAGCACGTATTCCCCGCTACTGCCATTAGCCGCTCCGACTCTCACGCTGAACGTGCCACCCTGGCTGGCCTGGTACACCAGGCTGGCGTTGCGCCCATCGGCCGCCCCATTGTCGTTGCTGGCCACCTTCGAGCCATAGGCATCGTACAGCTCCAGCATCGGGTCCAGGCCATTGGCCAACTCCCCCGCCCCATCGCCGGGAGTGCGCGTCGTGATCCGAATCCGCTCCCCCGCCGTCAGGCGGACGCTGTAGTAGTCGCTGTCACTGCCGCTGACGTTGCCCAGGGCCGTGAGGCAGCCGCTCAGGTTCTGGGCTGAGTTCACGGTGTTATTCGACTCGGAATCGAACACCGTATTCCGCAGCACCATCAGCTGGTACGCCAGGCCCGCATCGCTGCTCAGACGTACGTAGTAGCGGCCCGGACTGGGGGCCGCGAAACCGCTGAGAAGTTCGTCGACATTGCCACTGGTAGCCAAGCCCTGCACCAGCACCGTGCCCGCCGCATCCGTGATCGCCACGTGAGCCGTGCCGCTGGCCAGCTTCTTGAGCACGATGCTGGCCGTCTCCCCCGCCTGAAGGGTAAACGAGTAGTAGTCGAGGCTGGATGCGGCACACTGCAGCTTCACATCGTCCACATACCAGCCCTCAAAGCTATTGCTCATCGCGTCTTTGGTGTCGAAGAACCACCGCAGCTGCACGCTCCTGCCGGCATACCCCGACAGGTCCACGCTGGTGGCTTTCCACGTGCTGCTCTCGGCGGTGCGGTTGTAGCTGGCCAAGGTGCTCCAGCCGCTGCCGGCGTTGATCTGCAATTGGGCGACGTCGTAGCTGCTGCTGGATTCAGTCCGCAGCAGGTGATTGAAGCTGAGGCTGATCGATTGGCCTTGGGGCAGTTGCAGTGACGGCGAGAGCAGGCTGCCGCTGTTGCGGGTGCCGGTGTTGTAGCTGCCCCCGCCACTGGCAGTCTCGTTCTGGCCATAATAGAAGCTCTGGGAGGCCGAGTGGCCGCTCTCGCTGCCATGGCCAATCGACAGATGCCACAGGCCGCCCCCGCTGTTGTCCACGGTGAAGCCCTGGGCATCGAGCGAAAAATCCGCTTGCAGCAGCAGGGGACCGGGGTTATCGCCGCTGCCCAGCACGGCGGCTCGCTGGGCATTGGCGCCCAGGCTCAGGAAGCTGCCGTCCAGGTCCTGGGCGGTGGCGGGGTTGTTGTTGGCCAGGCGGGTCAGGGTCTCAGTCTCCCGGGCGGCATTGAGGCTGGCCTGCAGGGTGTAATCCCCGCTGCCGCTGGCCGGCCGGAGGAGGATCTGGTAGGTGCCGGAGGTGGGCACCGGCAGCGTCTGCACCCAGACGCCTTGGCCGGTGACCGGGCTGATGCGGCTGGCCAGGCAGGTGCCCGCCGGATCCAGCACCGCGAGTTCGGGCCGCAGGGTGGAGCTGGGCTGCAACAGAAGGCTGAGCTGCTGGCCGGCCTGGAGTCGCAGCGGCAGCGCGGCGGCGTCACTGGGGCTGGGCAGCGTGCCGGTGGCGACGCTTTGGGAAACCAGGCTTCCGGCGGGCAGCCCAGGGGCGAAGGGGGCCCAGGCGGTGGCTTGGGCGGCCGTGGGCAGGCTCAGGAGCATGCGTTGCTCCAACGCCTCGGCGACGAGCCCCGCCGCGTGGCGGGTCTGGGCTCGGAGTTGCCGACGGTGTTGTTGGCTGAAGTTGTCTTTACGGGTACTGTCTGTGCGATGAGCGGTGTGCCGCAACATGAATGGCCGACCTCCGTCCCTTTTCTGGATGCGTCCCTTTTCTGCAGGATGCTGAGCTGAACCAGCCCCCGGCGAGTGCTCAACGAGGCCCCCGCTGGTGGGTAACCCACATTACCCTAAACATACCCCAAGACGCGGTCTGTAGCAAATTTGCAGCAATCGGAAGCAGTCGCATTGGGATCAATCCAATGCTATATCTATCCCTTTCCGATCGTTAATCACGCCCATCACGCTGCTGGCAGGGATTGCGCTTCCCTCCATGCGGCCAACCACACCTGGCAGACTGTCTTGAACGAGTCAGAGTCGCAAAGCCACATGCGGGGTTGTCAGGGGGTAATGTTTATGGTGAGAAATGTGAAACCCCCAACCCAGTCCTTCCCCCCGCCGATCGCCCCCCTCCCCTGCGTTGCCTTCCCTCGCCCCCCAGAGCGTGGAGTTGGGCATCGGCGGAACGGGGCGTTCCGCATTCAGTTGGCCATGGGCGTTCCGCATTTCGGGCAACGATTGGGGGTGGCACGTAGATCGTAGCCACAGGTGGTGCAGCGGTTCCTGCGGTCACATGAATGGCGGACTGCCACCCGCCAGGACCATAGGAGAGGTAGAATGGCCGCCAATAGCATGAGCGACCAATAGGGCTGCAACAGGACATTCGGTGATCTGTGCAGGCCTAAAGACTCCTAAGGCGACTAAAGATGCGTGCCCCAAGCAGCAGCCCGGCAGCGCCAACACTCAATAGCACGCCACAAGGCAGGAGCATCTCCGATGCAGAAAACCCCCGCCACAAGGGTCCTTCAATGGCGAGTATAGCCCACTTAACGGGACTCCAATCGCTGTAGGCCACTAGCCACTGGGGCATGAACATCAGCGGAACCATGCCACCGCCGATCATCGACATCATCAGCATGATGGCCCACCCCATCCCGGCCGCCGCCCGCTCCGTTTTTCCCAACACCGACATAAGCATCATCATGCCGACGAAAGCCACGGCGCAGCAACTGATACCCGCCGCCAGCAGCAGCGGCGAGCGAGGCCGGACATCGAACAAAGCATAGGCGACCACTAACAGGCCAGCGGCCACCGTGACGGTGGTCGCAAAGCAGGCGAGCCCTTTGCCCAGAAGCACTTGGCCGCGCGAGATGGGGGATACACACAGTCGAGTCAGCGTGCCGTGGTTACGTTCGATCACCAAGGAGATTCCGAAGCTGGCCGCACAGCCGATCAGGCCCCAGACGATGCCCTGCGGAAAGGAAATAGCATACGCATTGCGCGTCTGCCGGGACCCCGCCACCGGCAGGCTCTCCACACGGACCAGCTCAAAGCCATGCTCCGCATTGGCCAAGTGTCCAGCATTCATCGACTCGCTTGCGACCGGGGCAGTAGCCGGTGAAAACCCCGAGAGCATCGTATCCAAGCTACGCAGGAACGGCTGCAGGACCTCGCGAACCTGGAATGGGATCTCATCCAATCCATCGGTGACCTCCAGGGCTTGGCGGACCATCCGCTGAGCGACGCGCGGATTACTCACCTGATTCTGCAGGTATTGGTAGCCGCGGGCGGCAAGCAGCCCACGAATCATGGCCGCCTCGGCGCGGCGAGACGGATCAGCAGCAACGATCAGCCGCAGAGGCCGGCCGCGGAAGATGTGGTAGTCCAAGGCGCCGAAGCCTCGCGGGAGAATGATGGCCGAGGCCTGCGAGCCGCGGCGCACCAGGCCCAATGCCGCCTCGCGTCCGGCCATTTGCGTGGCCGACAATTCCTGCGTCTGCTTCAGCAGCGCAACCATGCCCCGGGAGGCATCGCTTTGGTCCTCGTCGATGATGACGACCGGAACACCCCTGACGCCCCGTCCCCCATTGCCAGAGAAGACAACGCCAAAAAAGACGGACATGATCAGCGGAAAGACAAGCGTGAAGAAGAACCCCATCGGATCACGAAGCAGTAGCTTGATGTCCTTGGCCGCCAGAGCAATGATCACACGCATGGTCAGTCCCGCAGGCAACGCCCAGTGAGGTTGAGAAAAACCGATCCTAGGTCAGGCCGATCAATATGAACCGACAAGGCATCGCCTGTGGCCAGAACACTCGTCAGAACCGATAGAGCACTGTCGGTCAGGTATTCCTCGTAACCGCCGGTTCGCTCCACGCGAACGATGCTCTGTCCGCCATAGGCCTTGATCAGCGATTCCACGCTGTCAATGGCCAGCAGCTGGCCATGATCGATGATGCCCGCTCGGGTGCACAGCCGCTGCACTTCTTCCATGTAGTGTGTGATGTAGATAATGGTTCGCCCTCGTTCCCGAAGCGCGGTTACGATCTCGAAGATGGCGTTGCGGGATTGTGGATCGACGCCGGCAGTCGGTTCATCCAGGAGAATCAGCGTTGGGTCGTGCACCAGGGCCACGGCCAAATTGATCCGCCGTTTCATACCGCCGGGAAACCCCCTAACGCGGTCCTTGGCGCGATCGGACAGCCCGACGAACTCCAGCAGCTCGGCAGCACGAGCTTGACGCTGCCGTCGGTTCATACCATAGAGCGAAGCGAAGAAATCCAAATTCTCGCGGGCACTGAGTTCGTCGTAAATGCTGAGCGTCTGCGGCGCCAAGCCAATCCCGGCTCGAGCTCGATTGTTAGTAGGGGCGCGGCCATCAACGCGAATCTCGCCAGAATCGGGGGCCAGCAAGCCCACCATCATCGCGAGGGTGGTAGACTTGCCTGCACCATTGGGTCCCAGGAGCCCAAACACCTCTCCGCGATGGATATCCAGCGATAAACCGTCTACGGCGACAACTCGCCCAAACGATTTGCGGACATTTCGGAGTGACAGCATATGGCACCGCTATCGTCGCACGTGTCTCCACGACACAGGGCATTGCCGCGGCCTTCACTTCATTGGGTGCTTGAGGAAAAACTCCCAGAGCAGGTCGTTGGCCACGACATCCACGCTCGACTTCCCAAGGAACGGCGTCGCGATCTGTTGGCCGGGCCAGGTGTGTCCACCCCCCTTGACCTCAATCAGCACCACCTCTGCCCCGTCCTTGCCAGGGCCATACACTTTGCGGATCACGGTTGTGCCGTCCTGGACGACATCGGGATAATCGATCGTGGTTGGCTCACTTGGACAGCCGTTCGCCTCCACCCACGTTTGGACCGTCTCGGCCACCGACCGAAACTGCATTCTGGCCGGGGTGCGCCCCACCGGACCGCCCCAGGGCACTATCGTATCCGCGGTGCCATGAATGTGGAGCACTGGCACCGGCCTTTCAGGGTGGACTTGCGGCAGCGCCAACGTCCCCGCGACCGGAGCAATGGCTGCGATTCGATCCGACAACTCAGCCGCCAGGCGATGGCACATCATTCCCCCGTTGGACATGCCAGTGGCAAAGACGCGGCGTGCGTCCACGTTCACCACGGTAGCCAGGTCGTCCAGCAATCTCGCAATAAAAGCCACATCGTCCGCTGGCCCATCCGGGCTGCGGGGCAGGCTCGCATTGAAGAAGAGGGCGGCTTCCCCCACTCCCGTTCCGTTCGGGTACACCACGATGAAGTTCGCCGCATCGGCCTTGCGATTTAGTCCGGTGAACCCAGCCATCATGCCCCCATTCATGAGGGCCCCATGAAATGCCAGGACGACCGGGTTTGGCGTCTTCTCATCATATCGGGGAGGCACATGCACGAGGTAAGAGCGAGTGCGGCCGTCAACAACCAGTTGGCGACGGTGGTCACCTGCCGTCAGCGGCGACGAGTCAGTAGCGCACGTTGTCGGCCGAGTCGCAGGTACAACCGCCGCGGCTTCTGAGTAGTTCGCCAAAAGGAGAACAACAGCCGCCCAGCTCCAGATAGCCCGCATATTCTGCATGGAATCCTCTCCGTTACGATCAAGCAATACCTGCTGTCCTTTTCATTGATGCGGCGAATCGGCAATGCTCGCCCATGGAACGAACCATCCGTCTTCATTCACGGCTGCATCGCCCGCAATCGGTCGACGACGTTCAGCATCGCCCGCCCAGAGTGATACGCCGCCTTCGTCGGGTGCACTTTCCAGCCGGTGCCTGGGTTGATCGGATCGACCGCGAACCGCCACCCGCCCTCCTGCTCGTCAATACCGTAGCGCCGAATGAACTCCCACATCTTGACGAAGTCATGCCAGTAACGTGGCTCGCGAGTCCGGTCGTACATCAACAACAGCGTGTTGAGCCCTTCCGCCTGGGCCCACCAGATCTTTCCGGGATTCTTCGGGATACGTCCCCAACTGTTCCCCTCTTCCACGAACCCGCCCCATTTCTCATCCCAGCCGAACTCCAGTGCGTGGTCGGTCAGGCCTCGGGCGATCCGCCAAGTCTTCTCGGGCGCTGGATCGCCGAGCGCGTGGGCAGCCTCCAACAGCAGATAGGTCGACTCCACATCGTGGCCAAACGAGTCGGCAAACGCCAATGCCCGCCAGTCAGGGCTAAAGAACTGGTTCATGCACCCCGGCGGGTCAACAGTCATGGCATCGCGACAGATCCGAAAAACCTCATCCAGCCGCGCCTTCACCGTCGGATCGCTCTTCGCTTCATAGAGCGTCGTGAATGCTTCCATCAGGTGGATGTGAGCATTCATGCTCTTAAACCCGTATCGCGTCCCCATCTGATCAGAGGGGTTCGAGGGATCGTGCGTCCTGGACGCATCCAGATGCACCTCGCCATTCCGTGCGAACGACTCGTAGTAGCCCCCGTTCCTTGCGTCGTGCCCGTGCCGCTCAAGCCACGCGAATGCCCGCATTGCCAGGTCCAGCGCCTCGGGATCTTTGGATGCCAGATAGTAATTGGCACATCCGTAGATAGCGAAAGCGATCCCATAGGCATGCTTGTCCGTGCCAGACCGCGTGCTGGGCCCGCCGGCCTCGCCAACCATCCAGTAGAACCCGCCGTGCTCCCGGTCCCACATCTGGTCGCGGAGAAACGCGAATCCGTGGCGCGCGTAACCCAGATACTCGTCGCGGACCTTCGGCCGGCGACGCGCCACTTCGGCAGCAGTCCAGACCATTCGCGCCTGAAACACGAGGTTCTTCTCTCGCTGGGCCGGCGTAAACTGCTTCCATTCCGCGGGCGTCGCATGCTTAAAGCCGCCGCGGTCGTAGTCAACGCAGGCCGGGTAGAAGAATCCCAGCTCGTGTTGAAAAAGGACTGACTCGATTTGATCCGCCAAGCCGCGCAGTTCGTCCGCAGCTGGGCGGGTAGTCGGCACTTGCTCACCTGGCACTTCGGCGGCTCCGATCCGCCCGAATGGCGCAACCTCGGTACCACCGGTAAGAATTCCTGCATACAGAATGAACAGTGTGGCTTGCGAAGCCCTCAGTTTGAGTTTCCACATCGTTCTTCCTTCTCCAGTCGTTAAGCCATGGACCCGCCAGTTCACTGCATGCCAATCCCACACGAAGCAAGGCAGTGGCATGGAAGTCCCGCAGTTCGGACCTCTATTTTTCGCCATTGCCTTGGAGGTACGGCGACATCGTGCGGAATCGTTCCAACCACTGAGCTATCACCGCACCACCAATGTCCCCCTTCCGTTTGTTCTCATCGATCGTTTTCCCCCAGTAGAAGCTGATCCACCCATCGACGTGCGTCCGCGACTTCTCGATGAACTGCTCAGTCCGCTCAGATCCGGCTTCCAGAGGAAAGATCTCCTCGATTACGAGCGGCTTGCCGACTTCATACACTCTCAACGCTGCCAGCGACTCCTCGACATCGACGGCCTTCGGGTAGAAGTGCACGCTCACGAAATCCAGCGGTCCGCCAACCTCCGGCGAATAGAACAGGGGCTTGGCCCCCTTGAAGATCTGCGCCCATGGGATAACACCAACGGTGATCATGTGGCGGTTGTCTACCGAACGAATCGAGGTCGTCAGTGTCTCGACCCAGGCTTTGGCGATCTCCTTGTCGCTGCGGCCGCGAGGATCGAGCGTGAGCCGCTGGACATAGTACTTCCCGCCCAGCGGCTTCCCCGGAAGCCAGTCCTTCGGGTCGTCTCCACCCCCGATGATGGGCTCATTCATCAAGTCGTAGCAGAAGATCGCCGGGCTTTCCTTGCACACGCCCACTACTTCTTTCCAGAACCTAGCTTGCACGGCCCACCGAGCAGATTCGCCCAACGCGGTGTACCACGCCGGCACGTCCTGCTTGTGGTAGCAGCCGAGCCCCGTCACGTCGAGGTACAGTCCGGTGTCCTCCGCGAGACGCACCAGCTTGCGCAGCCGTTCGAGGTTCTCCATGTTCGGACGGTCGGCGCTCGTCACAAACCGGGAGACCTGAAGGTGAACGCGGACGACATTCCCGCCCAGAGCCTTCATCTCCCGGAAGTCTTCAGCGACTGTGTCCCACTCGTCAGCCCAGTAATCCTCCAAGAGTCGCCCGGCATCGTCGCGGTCGTAGTTGAAGCCCCACAGGACGACTCGCTCGGCCGTGCCACCGCGCACGAAGTGCGTCTTGTCCTGGCTGGGCCGGATCCAGTCGAGCGTGTGAGTCCGTCGAGGCACCTGAGGCTCCATCGCCTCGCCTGCTGCCAGGACTGAGCCTAATCCCACGAGAACTATGAGGGCTGGTGTCATGATTCGCATCGCCATAGCAGTACACCCCAACCTTTCACAGAGTACTATCGACCACCAACGCTCAGGGTGAGACGCTTCGTCGTGCCACCCTTGACCACCACCTGCAGGACCTTTCCATCCTCGCTGTCCGAAACCGAGTCGATGCCCGTGATGGTGAGTGATGCCTTCCCGCGTGAGAGCTTCATCGGTTCTCCTGTTTGCTGAGGGGCAATGACAACCTCTGAGGCCAAAGCAATCCGAAACGTGATCTCGTCCCGGCCCCGGTTCATCAGGGTCCAGTCCATTGCCTCGGCCTTGAACGCCAGCAGGAGCGTAACCTCGTTGTCGCTGCAGGAGAGCAGGTCGGGACCGATCGCCTGAATGCGGGACAGCGACCGTGATCCGAACAAGACGGGAATGCTCGTTCCTCCCGCCACCCCCAAGGCGTTGGACAGGAACTGCTTCCCGCGTACACCGAGGCTCGTGACTTTCCCATCGCCAGCAATTGACACCTCGTAGGCCGCCGTGGAGACGTTCCGCATGACCGGCTGGATCTGTACCTCGATATCCGAACGCGGCAAACGATCGGTGCGGAACGGGGCTGCAGGCAATCCGGATTTGCCGGTCAAGCTGGCTTCCGGAACGCCCGCCCAGGCGTAGCGGACCGTCTTCGGCATCGGTACGGATTGGCAGCGAAGAAGGACGCTATCTCCCTCGATCACGGCATCGGCAAATCGATACACACCGTCGTCCCCTGCCACCGCGAATCCCTTGATCGTGCCAGGCATGCTGCTGGCCAGTCCGGTGCCACCCGTGTCAAAGGTCACCCGCATCGTTGCGCCTTCGACCTTAGCGTCTTTGAAGACCGGACCAGTAGCGACCAAGTCCTGTTTGTAGACCCCACGGCGAGCCAGTAGCGCAAGCCGCCGCCCGACCTCCCGCTTCTCCTTCGGGTGAAGGTCGAATCCGTCGGTGGTATCGATCGTAACCGCCAACGCCGTGTTCGGCGTCGACCGAACCACCTCCGCCTGGGCCTCTCGCAACCACGTAAAGTAATGCTCGCCCATTCGACCGACAAACGGCGGCAATTGAACAATGAGGAAGGGCAGCGCAGGCTCCTGCCAGCGTTGTCGCCAGTCTGCAATCAGCGCAGAGAGCACACGCGGGTACAACTCCGGCCGACCCGCATTGGACTCGCCCTGATACCAGATCACGCCGCTCAGACTGTAAGGGATCAGCGGGGCCACCATGCCGTTGTACAAGTGGCCGGGTTTGATGCCGAACATGGAGTCAAGCAGGTCGGCCGGCTTAAACGCGCCCAGCCCCTCTATCGACGTCCATGCCTCGGCTGCTGTCCCACCGAACGAACTGTCGATCAGACCAATCGGAACGTTGGCCATCGCAGGGTCCTGAGCAAGCTCCCGGCCGAAGAAGAAGCCGACCGCCGAGAAGCCCGCCGCGGATTCTGGAGAGCAAATCTGCCACGTCGCGTCGAACCGGACCTCGGGCTTCCCGGAGGGACGCTTGGGGATTGAGAGAAGTCGGATCTTCGTTTGTTTGGCAGCATCACGGACCTCCGCCTCCCCACCCTCCGCTTCGCGCAGGCCCATCTGCATGTTCGATTGCCCCGAGCAGAGCCAAACGTCTCCCACCAGGATGCTCCGGGCCGCCACCTCCGTTCCCCCAGACCGAACGTGCAGCGTTCGCGGTTCGGTGCTGATCTGCATGGGCGGCAGCGACACGCACCAATAGCCACTGGCATCGGCTGCGGTGGCCTGGCGCTGCGGTCCCAACACCACCTCGACCGGTGCATTGGCATCCGCCTCGCCCCAGACCCTCAGTGGTTTACCACGCTGAAGCACCATGTTGTCAGAGAACACCGCTGCCAAACGCAGACCGGCGGCGGACGCAGAAGCGGCCATTGCGAGCACCATCACGATCGCATACGCGGAGTGTCTGACGGATCTCATCACACCTGCACCGCTCCTTTCTATTCTTGGCACCTGCCCTTGGCGCGCGCGGCGCGATCATCTAACGCTAACGACGTGCCCGCTCGTTGTCATGTGCCAGAAGTCATGCCTCTTGCGGCCATTGGTCATGTTCAATATTGGCCCCATCGGCATACCGGTCCATGGCGAAACGCATTGCGTATGGCCAACAGCCCGACGTACTTAAAGGTATAGAGGAGCGTGGACACAGATCACCAAAGGACCAAGCGATGAGAATACTCGAACTGCCCATTATAAAGACACTCCTGCGAATCAGCGCAATCCTGGTCATTGTCCCAACCATCTGTCTCGCCGCGTCTATGCCGGCCACACGGCCGATCGATGGCCCCTTGCACGTCCATCGACAGAACCCGCGTTACTTCACAGACAACTCCGGTCGCGCCATCCTGCTGACCGGCTCGCATATCTGGAACAGCCTCCAGGACATGGGCCAAACCGATCCGCCTGCCGCTTTCGATTTCGATGCCTATCTCGAGTTCCTGGCGAAACACCACCACAACTTCATCCGCCTGTGGCGATGGGAACTGGTCAGTTGGGACACGAAGGCCAACCGCGAAGAATCGCCCCGACACCTGATTTGTGCACCGCAGCCGTGGCCCCGAACGGGGCCGGGCATAGCTTTGGATGGCAAGCCCAAGTTCAACCTCGAGCAGTTCGACGAGGCCTATTTCAAGCGATTGCGCTCGCGGGTGGCGGCCGCCCGCGACCGAGGGATCTACGTCTCCATCATGCTCTTCGAAGGCTGGGGCCTGCGATTTGTGCCCGACGGCTGGAAGGGCCATCCTTTCCATCCCGCCAGTAACATCAACGGCCTGCAGGGACAGTTCAAAGCCGACATGAAGGGCATCGAACTGTTCACGCTCGCCTCGCCACGGGTAACCGCACTTCAGGAGGCGTATGTCCGCAAAGTCCTCGACACCGTCAACGACTTAGACAACGTGCTCTACGAGATCGCCAACGAGAGCGACTTTTCTACAACCGACTGGCAGTATCACCTGATCCGATTCATCAAGGCTTACGAGGCGGGCAAACCGAAGCAGCATCCGGTGGGCATGACCTCCATCGGCTTCGGCGGCGCACCGACCGATCTGAATCGCCTGCTCAAGAGCCCCGCCGATTGGATTTCCCCCAACCCCGACCGATTCGACTATAAGGGAAATCCTCCGGCCGCCGATGGGACGAAGGTGGTACTGCTTGATACCGACCACCTCTGGGGCATGGGGGGTGATGTACCCTGGGTGTGGAAGAGCTTTACGCGCGGGCTCAACCCGATCTTCATGGACCCATACCGGCGCAGCGTGCTGGACCGCGGGGCCGAGGCACAATGGGAGTCAGTTCGTAGCGCCATGGGCGTGGCGCGACGGCTGGCCGAGCGGATCGAGCTGGCCACGATGACGCCGCACGACGACCTGGCCGATTCTGGCTATTGCCTGGCCCACCCGGGCCGAGAGTATGTCGTCTACGTTCCCGAGGGCGGCGCGGTGATGGTGGACCTCTCCGCCGCCGGGCCATTGCAGATGGAGTGGATCGATCCAATCGACGGAACTGCCACTGCCGCATCGCCCGTCACCGGCGGTGCCAAGCGTACCCTCAAGCCCCCCTTCCGTCGCGGAGCCGTGGTACATCTGTGGAGCCGCTGAGGCAAACCATGCCAGCA
>JBLNDH010000642.1:0-17752 GCA_050261455.1 Bacillota bacterium | reverse complement strand
GGGGCATCGTTGACCGGCGTCACCGTGATCGTCACGGTCGCAGCGTTCTCCGACGTCGCGCTCGCATCCTTCACCTTGAAGGTGAAGGTATCCGTGCCGTTGAAGTTGGCGGCCGGCGTGTAGGTGATCTTGCCGGTCTTGTTGTCGTACGCAACCAGTCCGCCGTTGGCCGTCGGGCCAAGCTGCAGGCTGTCCACCGTCAACGCATCACCGTCAATATCGAACGACTTGGCTGCCAGCTCACTGGCCATGATTTCGATCGCCTTGTCCTCAGGCGTCGAATACGTCACATTCTTGGCCTCCGGAGCATCGTTCACCGGCTTCACCACTACCGATACCGTCGCCGACACAGTCTTGGTGCTGCCGCTGTTGTCCTTGATCGTGTACGTGAACACATCCGGCCCGTTGTAGTTCGCATCCGGCTGGTAGATCAGGTAGTCCTTCGTCCCACTGATCGTCACCTTGCCGTGGGCCGCCGGCGTCACGCTCTCGATCGTGTAGATCTCGCCCCTGTCCGGATTGGCATCGTTGTTCAGCACGAACAGGTTCGTCGTCGTGTCTTCATTGACCGTCTGGTTCAGATCGTCAGACGCCTGCGGATCATCATTCACCGGCGTCACAACAACCGTCACCGTCGCCGTGCCCGTCCCGCCCTGGCCGTCTTCAACCCGGTACGTGAACGTGTCAACCACCGGATTCCTCAAGTCGCCAGAGTTCCAGTTCAGGTTCGGCGTGTAGGTCAACAGCCCGTTGCCCGTGATGGTAACCGTGCCATACTTGCCGTCGGTCTTGCCCGTGATCCGCAGCGTGCCATTATCGATGTCGTAATCGTTCCGCAGCACATCGATCACGTTCGCGCCGCTGTCCTCGAGAATCGGGGCCTTACTGTCAAAGCCCGCGAAATCATCCACAGCAACCGGGCTCTCGTTCACGTGGTTCACCAGAACCTTGACCGTGACCGTCGCCGTCGTCACGCCATCGCTGCCCAACACGGTGTACGTGAACTCATCGAGGCTCGCCTCATCGTTGTAGTAGTCGTGCACCGGCGTGTAGATCACGCTCTTGCCATCAGCGCTCTTGACCACGGTGGCCTTCCCACTCTTCGCGGCGCTGACCGCAATGATCGTCCACTCCTGGGTCGGCGGAGTGTAATCGTTGTCCAGGACGTTCAGCGTATTCGCACCACTGTCTTCGTTGACCGTCCGCCTATCGTCGTTCGCATGCCAGTTCGTCACCGTCACGGTCGCGGTCTTCTTTGCGCCGTGGCTGTCTTCCAGCGTGTACGTGAACGTGTCCTTGCCGTCGAAGCTCGTCCCAGGCGTGTAGTAAACCTTCCCGCCGGCAAGCTCGACCGTGCCCTTGCTGCCATTCGTCACGCTGACGACCTTCAGACCCGGCTTGTCATCGTCCTGGTCATTCGCCAACACGTTCAGCTCGTTCTTCCCAGCCACAACAGGGAAGGCGTCATCCACCGCCGTCGGCAACTGGTTCACGATCGGCGCCACCGTCTGCGTGGTCACCACGCCCTTGCCCGAGTCAACCTCGTACTGGAACGTATCCGACAGATTGGTCGGACCAGAGAAGAAGTCGGCTGCCGGTGTATACGTGAAGGAACGGCCATCCTTGTTGTACTTGACCTTGCCGCCATGGCTCAGCGTGTACTCAATGGCGTTCCCGTCCTTATCCAACAACTGATCCAGCGTGTACTTCGTGCCGTTGATCGTCACGCTCTTCATCACCGGGTTCCAGCCCATGGCCGGGTTCCCGTCGTTCGCCAGCACGTCAATCACGTTGTTCGAGCTGTTCTGATTAACAACCGGCGTGTCATCATCGGCCACAGGGGTCACGGTGATGTACACCGTCGCGGTGGCAAACATCGCCTTCGTGTCACCTGCCGGCCGATCGCTGATCCGGTACGAGAAGCTGTCACTGCCAGAGAAGTCCTTGTCTGGATGGTAGACAAGCTTCCCATCCTCAAGCGTCACCAGGCCATGTGCTGCCCTCATCGGGTAGATCGCCTGGGTCGGATCATCTGGCCGCTCGTTAACGATCCGCAGCGTCTCCGTCGCCTCGTACGAATCTGGGTTGAAATCGTTCCCCATCACGTCGATGGCGATATTCTGCTCTTCCTGGATCGTCAAGCTGTCATCCTGAGCCCTCGGCGCCGTGTTCACCGCCTTGATCCTCACGGTGATCGTGCCATGCGCCGTCATCCCATGCGCATCCTCGACCACGTAGTCAAACGTGTCGTCACCCGCCACGTCACTGTTGTAGTACAGGTCGGGCTTGTACATCACGACCGTTCGGCCATCGCTCAGCGTCAGCACCGACGCAACACCGTGCCTCGGCGCCGTCACTGTCCCAACCGACTTCACCGTCAGAACCTCATCCGGTCCATCCGGGTTCGCCTTCGAGTCGCCCGTCAGCACGTCAATCGACGTGTAGCTGGAGCTCTCGTCGATGTCCAGCGTCGCGCCTTGCGGCAGCGGAGCGTCATCCCACAGCCGGTCGATCGTGAACGCAACCGACCCTACCGACGTCGCAGCCGGATTGGCGCTGTCCTGCGCCCGGAACTTGATCGTCGCCTCACCGTAGTAGTTCGCCTTCGGCGTGAACCGGTACTTGCCATCGGGCAACTGCGCAATCGTCCCAAACTCCGACGTCACGCTCTCCGGAATCACCGTCACCGGGCTATTCCCTTCGGGGTCGTACGCGCCAGGAATCAGCTCGCTCAGATCAAAGTCACGCGGCGTGTCTTCAGGCGAATTCGTCCAGCGGACATTGGGTTGATACCGCGGCCCATCATTCACCGAATTCACGGTGAACGTGATGGTCTTGGGGTCCTGCGACGCTGCCACGCCCTCGGCATCATACAGCTGCACGCTGAACTGCGCCGTGCCGCTCTTGTCCAAGGCCAGCTTGAACTTCATCGTGCCGTCCTTCTCGATCCGCGGCAGTTCCGCGAACAGCGAAGCCGCATTCCCGATTGGCGTCACGACAAAGTAGTGGTCCTGATATGAATCTTCATACGGGCCGGCGGACGGATTCTTCGCCCACTGGATCGACGCGCTGAAGTCCTCATCGGCCGTGATGTTGCCCTCAGGCGACACAACCGCGGTCTGGACCGTCCCGTCATCCAGCGTCACCTGCGTCGTCCCATCCTTGATCCCATACGTCGGAGCATCGTTGACCTTCGTGATCGTCAACGTCACCGTCGCCGGGTCAGACTGCTTCGACTCAAAGCCCGCAGCCGTGTCAAAGTCGTTCACCTGGTAGGTGAAGCTCACCGGACCCCAGTAGTTCGGAGCCGGCACGTACTTGATCACCTGCTTGCCGTCCCTCATGACCAGCGAAACCGTACCATGGGTCTCCGCCGAAGTGCCGATGCCCGTGATTATCAACTGCTGCGTCGATTCGTTCGCCGCGCCGGCGTTATCGTTCCTCAGCACGTCGATATACAGCGGATTCTCCGCGGTCACCGTATCTTCTGCGACCGTCGCATAGTTCAGGTCGTTGTTCGCAATCGGCTTCTGGTTGACCAGCTGAACAGTCAGGTCCACCGTCCCGGCCGTAGACTTCCAGCCACCGTCGCCGGTGTTGCCGCAATCCGTCACGACCACGCCAATCTTCTCGATGCCGTGGAACAGCGGATCGGCCATGTACTGCAGCTTGCTCAGGGCCTTGTTGATGTTCTCCACACTGCCCGCCAGATACAGGCTCTTGCTCTTGTTGTTGACAATCGTCACACCCGTAACCGAGCTGGGGATTTCCAGCCATTGTCCCTGGGTGATGGACAACTGCACGCTCACCGTCGCAGAGCCCGCGTCAGCGTCAGCGATAACGATGCCGCCGATGTTCTGCAGCGTCGTCAAGCCTTCCTGCACCACAGGCAGCGTGCCCGAGATCGTCGGCGCATCGTTCGTCGCCGTCACCGTCACGGTGTAATCGGCGTACGTCTGCTGACCAGACGCGTCACTGGCAACAACGCGGAACTTGGTCGTGGCGCTCGGCGACGTCACGCCGCCATGCGTATCTTCGCCCGTCGGGTTGAACGCCAACACCGGCACGAATGCCGACGTACCATCAGCGTTCTTGCTGTTGCTCGTGATCTGCCGCGTGACAGAAATCCAGGAGAACGGATCGGGATTCGCCGAATCGATCACTTCGATCATCTTCCCCGCGTTCGCCGGATCGGGGATCTGCATGAACCTGTAGATGTGGTACGTCACCACTTCGTTCGGATTCGCCGTGCCCAGGTCAGGGTCGACCAAGTAGCCGCCCGGCACCGGCGTGGCCTGGCTCGAATCTTCCGCCACCGTGAAGGCACCGCCCGCATTATTCGGCGCGGCCTTCGGAGCGTCATTCACATTGCTCACAGTCAGCGTGAAGGTCCTGGAATACACGGGCACCGCCGTGCGATCCATCCCCGCCAGACGCAGGGTCAGCACGCCAGCATAATCCGCCGGCGGATTCACCGTCAGGCTCATCGTGCCCGGGTTCAGCTGCACCCAAGCCGGTGCTGCAACCCAATTCGGAACGTCCTGATTATCGACCTTCTTCGTGCCGTTCAGCCACTCCACCCACACCGTCAACTGATCGCCATACCGCACATCCACATCGGTGAATGCATAGGCCGACAGATCAAAGACGCTCGCTTGTTCCTCATTGACGCCCACGGCGTAGTTCTCAGGAACATGGGCGACCGGCATGTCGTTCACATTGTTGATCGTGAGCCAGAACTTGCCGCTCACCGACTTGTTCGGCGCGCCGTTGTCCTTCGCCGTTACCGTGACTTCGATCTTGCCCGAGAAATCGGGATCCAGCTCGGCAGAATTGGGCTTCGTCGGCGTACCGGAAATCGCGCCCGTCGTGGGATCAATCGTCAGCCAGCTCCACTTGCCATCGGGATCGGTGATGCTCATCGAGTAGCTGAGCTTGTCGCCCGCATCCGGATCAACGAACGTCCCATCCGGAATCCGGTAATCCACCGAATTCCCTTCGGCGATCGAGTAGTCCGGCAACGCCTTCCGCAGTTCCGGCGTCTGGTTCACCGTGCCCACGCGCAACGTGAACGGCAGCACCGTGTACGCGCCGTGCGTATCCGTCGCGATCAGGTTCATCTGGTAATTGCCAACCGTCGTCGGCATGCCGCTGAGGACACCCGACCCGTTGGGCAGAGCCGCGAACGCCAGCCAGGACGGAAGCGCCGAGCCGTCAGCCATCGTCATCGACAGCTGGAAGCTGTCGCCGTACACCGCATCGGGCTCAATGAAGGCCAGCGGATCCACCACCTGGCTGAACTGCACGCCCACCGCCACCGCATCCGGAGAGAATCCACGCACGATCGTCGGCGCATCGTTCACATTGCCGATCGTCAGGTAGAAATCCACCTCTACCTTCTCACCCGCATTATCCGTCGCGGTCGCACGCAGCTTGTACGTGCCAACATCGCCATTGCCCGGACGGCCGCTGATCACGCCCGTAGCCGCATCCATCATCAGCCACACCGGAGCATCGCCCGGCGTGTTCTTGCCGTCCTGCGACAGCGACTTCAACGTCCACGTCAAAGCATCCACCTGCTGGCCCGATGCCTGCAGCTGGGCGTTGACCTGCACGTCCTTATCGACCACATATTCGCTCACCGCAAACCTGTACTGATCATTCTGCGCGATCGATTGGACCTGCTTATCAGCCGGCAACGGCATCGCCGTCGGCTTATCGTTGACGTTGACGATCGTCAGGATCGTATCCTGATAGTTGGTCGCCGTCCCATCCGAAACCTTGATGCGCAGCTTGTACGAGCCAACGTCGCCGGCAGCCGGCGTACCCGTCAGCCTCCCGGTCGTCGCATCGATATTCAACCACGCCGGCTTGGCCGCATCTTTCCCGTCCTTATCAACGGTCACCACCGAATAGCTCAACGCATCGCCATCCGCATCCGTGAACGTCTGCGAAGGCAATTCGTAATTCACCGGAGCATCCTGCAACCCAGCCGGCAGATTGGCCGGAATCGGATTCGTCGGACTCACCTGCGGCGCCGCATTCACCTTCGTCACCGTGATCGTGAACAGACGCGACGTCGTCGCCCCGCTGCCGTCCCGTGCGGTCAAGCGAACGAAGAACGAGCCCACATTCTGCTTCAGAGGCTGACCCACAAAGTGCGCCGAAGTGGCATCCACCGGCCAAGTCGTCATCCAAGTCGGCTTGCTCGGCTGGCCTGGGATCGGGTTACCATTCTGATCCACGACCTCCGCAGTAAACCGCAGGCTGTCGCCGGCGTCTGGATCACCGAACTTGTTGTCCAGCGTGATGTCCAGCGTCTTGCCTTCTTCAATCACGATCGGATCAATCGCGAACGAATACGGCGGATCATTGATGTCCCCAACCACCAACTTCAACGTCGCCACACCCGTCCCACCATGGCCATCGTTCGCCGTCACCTTGATGTAATACGTGCCCGGATCCTTCGCGCCCGGAACACCACTGAGCCGGCCATTCGCAAAGCTCAACCAGGTCGGCCACGTGACTTCCTTTCCGTCCGCATCCACCGCAGCCACGCTGAACGCCAGGCTGTCGCCGTCCGCATCCGTGAATGTCGTCGATGGAATGTTGTACGTATACTCATTCCCCTGCGTCGCCGGCGGGATTATCACCACATCCGCCGGCCCGACCGGCGCATCGTTCACATTCGCCACGATCACCGAGAAGGCATGCGAGGCAACTACCGCATTGCCCTTGTCCTTCGCCAAAACCTTCAGGCTGATCGTCTTGACGTCGCTCTGCAGCAGCTTGCGAGTCAACATCAACTTCCCGTCCACAAAGGTCAGGAAATCGGGCAGCTGCGGATTGTCCCAATCGCCAACATTCGCCAGAGTGACCTTGTAGCTCACCTGGTCATTCGCATCGATGTCATAGAACAGGTTCGCCGGAATGTCGAACGTCGTCCCTTCATCGCCGACCGTCTGCCCCTGCCTCAGCGAGAAGCTGCCCAGATCGTACGACTGAACGGGCGCATCATTGACGTTCGTCACCGTCAACGTGAACGTATTCGTCGCCACGTTGCCCCCGCCATCCGTCGCGATAATCGTGATGTCGTAAGAACCCACCCGGCTGTTGTCCAGAATCGCAGACAGTTCGTATTTCCCTGTCTCGGCATTCTTGCTAAAGCTCATCCAGCTCGGCTTGTTGGCGGTCAGCGTCATCGTGTCGCCATCGGCCGCATCCACGGTCCCGTCACCGTTCCAATCCACGTCCGCGTCCTTGAACGCGTTGTCCGGAATCACAAACGTCCACTTGGCCCCGGTGGTCGTCTGATCCTGATTCTGAGCGGGAATCGCCTGGTCCTTCGCAACCGGATCGTTCACCGGCGCAATGTTCACGAACACGCTCTTGGCCTGGTTGTCGCTGAGCGTAGCGCCGTTATCCTGCACCCTGACGAGCACCTCGGCCTTGCCCGATGCGTTCGCCTTCGGGTGGAACACCAGGTTATAGCTGTCGATGATGAAGCCACCATGGCCGTCCGAAACCTTCGCCCCATCCTTCAGCTGATACACCGGCTCAATCGTCGGCTGAACGTCGAAGTATTTCTCGCTCCCCGGGGCGGCAGTTGCCGTCACCGACACAATGTACTGCCCGGCAGCCACTTCGTCCGCCGGCCCCACGCCCAGGTTCCGCACGATATTCGGAATGACGTAGTTCTCGGCCTTCCCATCCTCAGTGGCGCCCACGTTGCTCTCGACGTCAAACGTCGGCGCATCGTTCAAGGCCTGAACCTTGTACTCCCATACAACATGGGTCCCATTGCTCAAGTCATACGTGAAGCGATTCGTCACGCCCTCAGGAGTGTTGTAGTCCTTCTTCGGCGAGAACGTGATCTTGCTGTCAAGATAGTTGACCGAAACCGTGCCCTGCGTCAGCGCATCATCCGTCGTGACACCCGTCACCGTAACGCCATTACCGACCTCAGGTGGCAGGAACGTCACCGGCGTGTCTTCATAGTACGCCGCTACGCTCAACAACTGACGCGCTTCCAATGAATCAAACCACGCCCCAACGGCCTTGCGGAGTTTCCGCTGAGCGGCAGCCTTCCGGCGAAGAGACCGCGCATCATCGAGCCCATCGGTCGCAGCATTCGTAAACATAGCCTGTGTCAGAGACTTTCCGCTCATAGCGTTCCTCCGAAATGATCCCATCAGTAGGCGTCACTCGCCCCAAAGTTATTAACCCAAGACACCCACGCAGGCTCACCGAGCCCGACGCAGTTGATCTCACTCTTACGCAATAAGGAATGCGGTGTTACTGAATCAAACAAAGAGGGGGGTTCGACCAAGGCGAAGTACTGCCCTTCCAAACCATCTCGCCCTCCCGCACAAACCGCATCACCTATCCCAATATCTGACGTTTCCGTTCCACAGGACCGAACCCGTCATTGAGTCCGCATGCCGCCACTATATAGACGACTCACGGTAGTTCGCGATTGCAGGGAGGGCACTGCATTTTTTCTCCACTGCCCACAACGTCATGTCTCTGCCCTCCGAGCCATCCGCCCCACCCTCAGCGAACAGCTCAAAACCACTACACCCAACCAGGCTACGCCGCCAACGCAATCTGCCACGCGAGCCCTCATTCCTCGCGCAGCGAGAATACGCTCAACAGCTCTCAGCGTAACCCATTCTCATCACATCTAAACCTGGCCGCGGCCTACAAGCCTCACTTCCCTGGCCCACTCTTGGCCGCACCGTTTCGATTGCTGACTCTCCGTCGCTTCCTACGCCCGCAAGGCCTCACCCACTGAAGCTCGGGTGCACTTCTAACACCACCCAACCTCAGCAATATACTCGCATTACTCCGTGAGGCAACGTCTCACTGCGATTATGCAACATCGGTCAGACAACTTTTGAGCAAGGTTATCCAGGGGCGCCAAGCGAGGCCACTCGCACGAACTACAACACCCACACTCTTGGCTCAAATCAGACTGCCCCTGTACACTCTTTCCCATTTCGTGCAGCATAATAATACTTGAAGTTCAACAGATTACAAGAAAAAATACTTGATCTTCACCGATATACGACACCCGATAATACCCCAATACCACTGCATGTCGCCCCGAGTATAAAGTGGGTAATCTGCAGCGGTTGACCACCCAGGCCCATCCCCACCCCCCAACATCTCCTTCACTTCCCCCCTCTCTCCGCGGCTCTTTGCCCACCAACATCCCCTCAATCCCTCCCCTCCCCTGCCCCTGGCTTCCTTTTCATGACGTGAACTTGGGAAGCCTGGGAGATCTGCGTTCACTCCCGACTCAATCCGCTCATTCCCATCAATGCTGTATCTTGCAAAGCATGATACTTCATAGATTTTCTCGCAGCACTCTTTAGCATTCCTTAATATTTAATGTATCCCCCGCCAACGCCGCCCCGCCCGGCCAATATACATAAGGTGAACAGGCAGGATTGCGCGGAGTCCCTGCCCAGTGACGTCGTGAAACACCGCCGTCCGCCAACGGTGGACGATCGGTGTTCCGGCAGATGGCTCCCGGTGGATCGGCGGAGGCTCTCGGTAGGCTCGCGGAGGTCGAATTCCCCTTTCATAAGGAACTGCAAGCATGATGTCCTATCGCTTGATTACGGCATGTCTGACCTTCGCCCTTCTCGCCACCTCCGCCTTCGCCCAGGACAAACCCCTCCTGGTCTACGTCGGCACCTACACAGGTCCCCAAAGCCAAGGCATCTACCTGCTCCGCATGGACCCCACCTCCGGCAAGCTCACCGCCCCCGAGCTCGCGGCCCAAGTCGCGAATCCCACCTTCCTTACGATCCACCCCAATCATCGCTTCCTCTACGCCATCAGCGAAATCGGCAACTTCGCCGGCAAACCCGCCGGCGCCGTCAACGCCTTCGCCATCGATCCCCAGACCGGCCACTTGAAGCCCCTCAATCAACAATCCTCCGGCGGCCCCGGCCCCTGTCACATAACCCTTGACCCCGCCAAGAGAAACACACTCGTCGCCAACTACGGCGGCGGCAGCGTCGCCGTCCTGCCAATCGCCGAAGCGGGCCGACTAAACGAACCCATTTGCTTCATCCAACACCAAGGTTCCGGCCCCAACCGCAAACGCCAGGAAGGCCCCCACGCCCATTCCATAAACCTCTCCCCCGATGGTCGTTACGCCATCGCCGCTGACCTCGGCCTCGACAAGCTCCTGGTCTACCGGTTCAATCCGGCTACGGGTCTGCTCACCCCCAACGATCCCCCCGCCGCCCAACTCGCTCCCGGTTCCGGCCCCCGCCACTTCACCTTCCATCCCAACGGTCAATACGCCTACGTCATCAACGAGCTGTCATCCACCGTCACGGCCTTCACTTACGACGCCAACCGCGGCCGCCTCACCGAAATCCAGACCCTGTCCACCCTCCCCTCCGATTTCAAAGGCGACAACTACCCCGCCGAGGTCCAGGTCCACCCCTCCGGCAAGTTCCTCTACGGCTCCAACCGTGGCCATAACAGCATCGTGATATTCTCCATCGACGCACAATCCGGCAAGCTCGCCCTCGTCGGCCACCAATCTACGCAAGGCAAGAATCCACGGAACTTTGGAATCGATCCGAGCGGCAGCTTCCTGCTGGCTGCCAACCAGGACTCGGCCTCCATCGTCGTCTTCCGCATCGATGCTCGAACCGGACAACTAACCCCGACCGGCACGGTGGCCAATGTGCCGCAGCCAGTCTGTGTTAAGTTCCTGCAAGGGCAACAATAACCTCTTCAAGAGCAGAGGCTCTCTCGCAAACAGATAGCAGCACGCTATTTGCGGCCTCATCTCCTTGGACTCTAAGTGACTCGCAGGACATCCAAGGAAATGAGGTGGCCCATGTTGAACGTCCACAGGATTGCTGATCCATCGGACCCGGAAGGCACCCAGCCGCAACGGCAACCGGCTGAAGCAAAACCCGAGGCGGCCCGGAACCAAAGCACCCCCGGTGAGCCCCACGAGGCGAGCAAGAAGCAGGAGACGCCGGTAACACCTGGCGAGAAAAGTGGCTACGGAATTCCGGATGAAACAGACCTGGCCACGCAGCCCGGTGGAGGCACCGAGCCAACCACCTCGACCCGTGACGTTGACATGGCCGGCTCCGGCATGGGCCGCGCCTTGCCCATCGATCCCACGAGAATGCGTGACCGCTCGGTCGATTTCGCCGGCGGCCATGCGTCCGGCCCCGAACCGGACCCGGGTCACGAAGCGGTCCCCGGTCCCGGCGGCACCGTGATGATCGAGAATCCGCCGACTTCCGCCGCCTGGTCCATCCCATCCACAGCTCACCGGGCCCAGGAAGTGCCCGAGGTCATGTTCGAATTCCGCGACGCCATGCCCACCGGGGTAACAGTCTCGCATGATGGCCGCGTCTTCGTCTGCTATCCGCGTTGGGAAGACCCCATCCGATTTACCGTGGCTGAAATTCGCAACGGGCAGGAAATCCCCTACCCCAATGAACTGCTGAATGACACCCACTTTCCGCAGCATTTGTTCTCGGTGCAAAGTGTCGTGATCGATCCGAAGAATCGGCTCTGGGCTTTGGACACCGGCAGCATCAACATGGGCCCGATTGAGGATCTGCAACGGGCCAAGCTGGTGGGAATCGATCTGGCAACCCACCGAATCTTCAAGACGATCAACTTCCGCGCAGAGGTGGTGCGGCCGGCGACCTATTTAAACGATATCCGTTTCGATCTGCGCCGTGGGGCGGACGGGATGGCCTTCATCACCGATTCGTCGTCCGATGGGCCCAATGGAATCATCGTGGTCGATCTGGCCAGCGGACGCAGTTGGCGGAAACTGCACGACCATCCTTCCACCAAAGCCGACAAGGGCTTCACCGCCATCCTCGAAGGTCAGCCCCTGATGCTGCGGCCGAAGGGGCAAACACCTCGGCCAGTATTGCTCGGGTCCGATGGCATCGCGATCCATGCCGACAGCTCGCGTCTGTTCTACTGCCCGCTATCGAGTCGAGAACTCTACAGTGTGAGTGTGGATGCACTGGCCGAAGAAAACCTGCCCGATTCCGAAGTCGCCAAGAGCGTCGAGCATGAGCATCGGTCGTTCGCTTCGGACGGCCTGGAATCGGATGCCGACGGGCGCATATACCTGACCGATTGGGAACACAACGCGGTCGTTGTGCGGACCGGGAGGAACCAGTTTCAGACGCTCGTGACCGATCAACGGATGTGGTGGCCCGATACCCTCTCGTTGGCGACGGATGGCTACCTGTACTTCACTGCCAACCAACTGCACCGCCAGGCCAAGTTTCACGAGGGCAAGGACCAGCGGCAGAAACCCTACTATCTGTTCCGCGTTCGAGTCGGTGCCAAGCCGGTGCTGCTGAGAAGGGACTGAGTCCTGCCGGCGATGAGCCGTCTGGGTTTCCTTCGCCGGGGTGCTTCTGCTAAAATGAAGGCTAGTGCGGCGGTAGCTCAATTGGATAGAGCACGAGATTTCTAATCTCGCGGTTGTGGGTTCAAGTCCCACCCGCCGTATTAAAAAGCCCTGACCAGTCAAAGATTTACAGAAACACCCCGCCGAATGCACTGTTTTCGATCTCTGCAGTTTGTGAATACGCCCATCGGTTGGAGTCGAAGCAAAACAACGGCCTGACGGATCGTATACTTCGATCCCGAATGCTGTGGGGCAGAGAAGCCGGTGCCAACCGCTTCGGTATGGCTCTTGCGGTTGGCCCCAAGGATGGATTCCACATCGATGCAGCCGGTCATCGCAGGTGCGGGACCAGTGGGAATGACAGCCGCACTCTTCCTGTCCAGAGGCGGCGTGATTCCCCGGATCATCGATTGGGCTGCGGGTCCCTCGCCACACTCTCGAGCATTGGCCGTCAACCCTCGGACGTTGGAGATCCTCGAACCCACGGGAATTACCACCCAGATGCTCTCGGTGGGCAAACCCATCCATGGTGTGTGCTTCCGGCAAGGGAGCAACATGATCGGTAAGCTGTCCTTTCACGGCCTGCACCACAAATACCCATTCATGCTGGCGCTGTCACAGGCAGTAACCGCGCGGCTACTGGAGTCGAGCCTGAACGCCAGTGGCGTACGCGTCGAATGGAATCTCGGGCTGGTGCATTGCCGGTCCCGGTCCGATGGCGTGGAGGTGAAGGTAAAGTCTGCGGATGATGCAAAACAAGCGTGGCATTGTCCTTGGCTTCTGGCCGCTGATGGAGCTCACAGCACGGCGCGTGAGGAGCTCGGCATCCGCTTCGGCGGCAGCAGCTTTGGAAGACGCTGGCATCTAGTGGACATTCCCCTGGCAACTTCGCTGCCAGAGGAGTTCGCCCACGTTCTCTTTCTCAAAGGCGGTGGATTCCTCTTTCTCATCCGAGTGATCGATGAGCCAGAAAGGAGCGGCCAAAGCGATCCGGTCTGGCGGGTGATGGGCAATGTCCCCGACTTGTTGTCGCGGCTGGAAACGGGCAAGCCCACTGGTCCTCCAGTTTGGTCATCGGAGTTCCACATTTCACATCGAATTAACGATCGGATGCAGCAGGGCCCGGTCTATTTCGCTGGGGATGCCGCCCACGTCCATTCTCCAATTGGCGCCCGCGGAATGAATCTGGGCATCGAGGATGCGTGGACCTTCAGCCAATTGCTCCAGCAGGGGGAGATGTCGCGATATGGCCAGCTTCGCCACTCGATCGATCAGCGTGTGGTTCGGCGAATCGAGTTGCTCTCGCGGCTGGCCCGCGGTGAGTCGGTGGGGTCACGCCTGCTCCGCTCGACGGCCTTGCCTGCGATGATACGTATCCCTGGGATCCGCCATCGCATCGTGGCGATGGTCACGGGATTGGATCATCCGCTCTATCCTGCAGCAATCGCCCATCCAAGCACGACGGGTTCCATTAAATGAACCCAACCCAAAGCAGCCGTGAGCAACACGCAGGGAACCAGGGACAAATCCCTGGGCTTGGATAGCATCGAGCACTTTCGGTATTGGGAGGGTTATTCAGAGGCAAAGCGCCCAGGGGTGCGGTCCTCTATGGTGCGGTTGGCAAACTCAGCCGAGGGTCGGCGAGGTCCAGGCGGTACATGATCTGGTTATATTCGTAATATGGCGTCGGGTGCGGATTGCCGGAAAAGCTGTTGGCATAAGAGCCTTCCAAGTAGATAAATCGTCCGCCTTCCCGGTCGAAGAAAGGGTGCTGGGTCGGGTTGTAGAAGTCGTGGGCGTCGCCTTTCTTATTGGCGTGCGTGATGATCTTTCTCGCGTTCACCCATGGCCCTTCGGGCTGGTCGGCTTCGCTGTACCACACTTCGCCCAACTCCGTCGCCCCGTGCATCTCCGAGGCGATCATGATGTACTTCTTGCGATAGTCGTTCCAGAAGCAGGAGCAGTTGTTCAGCAGGATGGGCTTACCGCCATCGGCATCCTGCAACCGGAATGGCGACTCGTCGCGTTTCATCTTGCCGGCAGTGATCAACTCATCCTGCTGCTCGGGCTTCAGCGGCGGCGTGTCTTTCTTCCAAGCCCATAGGAGCTTGCCGCTGGCGTCACGATCAAGCTGGACCTGGTCCTTGTCGTTATAGCGGGTGCCGGGCTTGAGGCAGGTGTAACCCTCGTAGCTGGCCAGGTCCAGATAGGAGTTCCACTCCGCCTTCACGCGCAGGTTCGGATACGGCATGCTGAAATAGAGGTATTCCGTTCCATCCCGCTTGACCCGGCAGTGGTACAGATAGGGGAAGTATGGCGGTTCCAGTGGCACGGTCTTGAGCTTCTCGAAGGTCTCCTTCTCGTCGTTGTAAAGGACGAAGCCGTTTTCCAACACCGCGCCCAGCCCACGCCGACGCTGAAAATAGGCCAGCATACGCTGCTGGCCCGATTCGTCGGGGAGTATGACGACCCCATAGAGCCAGACCACGCCCTCCCCCCCGATCGGAGCCATGGCTCGGGCAAAGCCATCCGGGCCGGTGAAATAGCGCAGATTGAATCCTGTGGAGGGGTCGATCTGCTCCGATAACTCCGTCGTGGCTCCGGTCATGGAGAAGTTGCCCAGGGCGTAGAAGAGCCGGTTGGTATCGCCATAGAACCAATAGAGTTTGCCGCGGTAGCTGGCGTTGAGAATTCCATCCTGTCCTGTCACTTCGCCATTGAGCAGCGGCTGGGTAATGGGCGGCTTACGGCCGAGCAGCACGGTATCGCGGTAGATGCCCTGGCCGGTGATGCGGTAAAGGCGTTCGGCGATGTTGATGCGTTTGATCTTGAGCGTGGCGTTGCCACCCGGCTTGGTTTCGAGGATCGCGCCGCGAATGCCGAAGCCGTCGGGTGGGAATTCGTAGCCCAGAGCGGAGATGCTGAAGAACACTTTTCGGTTCATCAAGCCCGGCTCATAGAATGCCACCAAGCCGGCCGAGTCGGTGTAGTAGCGGATGCTGCTGGTGGTTTGCAGTTCCACCATGGGCACGCCGCGGCCGGTCTGCTCATCCACCACTTCGATGGCGAAATACTCGCTGGGTTGTGTCGTGGGAGATGAAGCGTGCGATGCAACCGATACGAGCACCACGGCGAAAAGGAGCCATGTGCGGATGGAGATCATGGGGCTCATAATACGCGTTACGATGAGAGCGTGCGATAGGACAAGAGGCGAGAAGAGAGGGACACGGGAGGGAAAGGGGCGGCCATCAGCCGAAATGCGAACCATCCGGGATTTCCGGCGGCGGAAGGCTGCCGATCCCCGGGGTTCGGCGCATCCAGGCACTCCTTTGCCAGTTGTCCGCGGTTTCCCCTTCCGGCAGGATCGGCGGCAGGGAAAACAGAAATCGCCTGGCCAGCGCGTTTACGAAGAGCTCATACATGGCACGAAGTTCCGCCAGCTTGGCATCCCCGCTGGCCGCATCGTGCAAATCGAGGCCAGCCTCCCTCAGTAGATCGCGCATGCGCTGAAGCTGCGGGGCCGGGAGCCGGTCATGATCGACCGCACGTGGAGGCGTCTTGAGGATTAGGGTCAAGTCCACCGCCGCATGCCGCGCCATCGCGAAGGTAAGCTGGGCCTGATAGGTGTTGCTGCTTTTGACCTCGGCTATCAGAAATGCGCTGGTGTCGAGGATGGCGGTCAGGGTGGCCAGCCAGGATTGGTTGTCATGCTGGGAGCGGTAATAGCTGAGCACCGGGAAAGAAAGATGGCTTTCCAGCAACTCGGCCGCCCATTGCTCCCATTCGACCAGGAAGGCATTGAGCGCGGCCAAGCTGCCTGAGCGGGCCACACGCAACAGCACTTGAGCGGCGTTGGGGGGCGAGCCGGCGCGGGCATCCATCAGGGAGATGCTCATTTCACGGCGTGAGAAGGCTTGGAAGAGCACCGGCAGGTAGCTGATGATGATCGCCAGGAACCCGAACCCCAAGCCCGACTCCACCACTGCCAAGGCGCGGCCGAGGGACGCGATGGGGGTTACGTCGCCATAGCCGAGGGTGAAGAACGTTGTCCCGCTCAGATATAGATACGTTGGGAAGGTGCCCCACCGCTCGGGCGTATGAACGGGCGTACTCATCGACCAGTGGAGCAGGGCAAAGCCGAAGACCAGACCGAACACCCAGGTGGCGAAAAGCCCCAGCATCGATAAAGGGCCAAACACGCTGAGGAAGGTTTCGCGGCGCCGGCCTGCGGGAATGCGCAACGCCAGCGTGCGCCAAATGCTCCAGATGCTGTTGTAGTAAAACCGCGCGTAGCGATAGCGGTGCATGACCCGCCGAGGCTGCAAGATGACTTCGAAGCCGTCCACCAGGACCAGCAAGATCAGCAGCAGGCTCGCCAGAGTACCAAGCATCCACATCGGATCGATCCTCCCGAGCGAGGGCGTCACCCAGTCATACCAGGGACGCCAAGACAACTCATGTTAGCAGGGCAAGCCGGCAAGCTGACAATTTCCCAAGCCCGGTGGATTCCGCGCACCTTCACGGCTGCGATCATCTCATGACACCAGCCGCCGTGTTTCCCCTCGATATCGTTGACGGTAACTTATGGCTATGCAGCGGATTTTGGTTTTTGCCAACCCGATTGCGGGTCGAGGCAAAGGGCAGCAGATCGCCAGCCTGGTCCAAGCCGAGCTGACTCGGCATGGCTATCAGGCCGATCTGTATCTGGGGCGAATGGATCAGGCGCAAACGCAGGCCCCGCCGCCAGATGTGCGGGCGGCCGTCGTCATCGGGGGCGATGGAACCCTGCGAACCGTCGCCGAATGGGCAATCGACAGTGAGAACCCCTCGCTCGCGATTCCCTACCCGCTGCTCATCGTCCCCATGGGTACCGCCAATCTCATGGGCCAGCACCTGGGAATCCGCTGGGATGAGAAGCATTTGGGCCAGCAGGTCTGTGATGCCATTGAGCATGGGCAGGTGGCTTACCTGGACGTCGCCCGCACGCGAGAGGGGATCTTTCTTCTCATGGCGGGTGTCGGTTTCGATGCCGAGGTGGTTCACGAGCTGACCCGCGTGCGCAGCGGGCCAATCAATAAAGCCAAGTACATCCTGCCCATCCTGAGGACACTGCTGAGCTATTCGTTCCCCGCCCTGACTGTAACCGTCGATGGCCAACGGGTTTTCGGCCCGGCCCGCGGCTTGGCGTGGGTGGGAAACGTTCCGGAGTATGGCATCGGCTTTCCGCTTCTACCCGATGCCAAGCCCAATGACCAACTGCTCGATGTGTGCGTGATGCCCTGCGCATCCCGACGAGACCTGATTCGCCTGCTGCTGGCGGCGGCC
>JBLNDH010000641.1:0-5785 GCA_050261455.1 Bacillota bacterium | reverse complement strand
AGACGAACTGATCATCCACCACCATCGACTCCGGCCGGGCAAACTCCCCATCGCCATTGCCAAACCGCCCGAATTGCCGCAGGTAATTCCCCTTCGCATCGAACACCTGGATGCGATCGTTGTCCCCATATTCCGAGACATAGATATTCCCCGCCGGGTCGAATCCCACATCGACCGGGTAAATGAACTGCCCGGGCCCGCGCCCCTCGCCGCCCCAGGATCGCAGCAGTTCGCCCTTCGGCGAATACACCATCACCCGTGCGTAATGAGTATCGGCGATGTACACGTTCCCATCCGGCCCGATCGACAGCCCTACCGGCTTGCCCTTTTGCCACTCCGGCATCCGCCATTCGTTGATCCACTGACCCTGGCGATCCAGATGCTGCACCCGCGCCATGCGATCCACAATGTAAAACGTATCGTCGAACTTCGAGTAGCACAGCCCGCGCGGATAGACCACCTGCGCCGGCCCGGTTCCTGTCTCGCACCAAACCGCCTGCGGTTGCGTTCCCTTCTCGCAGCCGACCAGGAGGAGCAGCACGCACGCCAGCACCGCGTTGCGTGAGGAAAGCCGTCGAATTGCCGGCCCCAACTGGATCCCCAGCCAGCTCAGGACCAGGAAAGCACTGCCCAGCACGAAGACCAGCCCCATGATCAGGAGCGATGCCTCCAGCATGTCGTCGTAGCGGAGATTGTGTACCCAGGTCATCAGCATCGGCACCAGCATCTGCGGACGTTGTGGCGACAGGAGCACCGTCGCCGGGACCTCCGTCATCGACATCAGCAGCACCAAGACCGCCGCGGCTGCCAGAATCGGCCAAGCCAGCGGCCAGATCACGTGACGCGCCGTCTGCCCCGGTCCCGCGCCATCCATCGCCGACAGCGCTCGCAGCTCCTCAAAGGGCTTGGACCAGCTGATCTGTCCTGCCAGTAACGCCAGCCACGCAAATCGGCCCAGGTAGGCGATCACCATGATCGGCCAATTGTTATAAATCCACCCAAGCAGAGCGTTCCCGGATAGGCCAGCAGCGATGGGCCACGCAGTCGCGCGATTGTATATTCGGATGTCGGCGACGGCCAGAAGTTCCCCGCCAATCAAAAAAGTGATCAGCGCAACCATGAGCAACCCCGGGCTGCTCCGCATGCACCCCAGCATCCCGATTCCCAAAGCCATCATTCCCGCGATCGACGCGATCAGCACCGATCCGGTCGCCTGTGGCCCCAGCACCTCCCAGGTATGGACCAAATCCACCGCCCGCTTGAGCGACACCACCATGGCGGCCGTCGGTAGTACCAATGTCAGTACCAGCAATGCCCCCGTCGCCAGCAGCGCTATCCACCCCGCATTGAGCGTTTTGGGCCACCCCTGCAGCTCCAGGCTTTGATTCTCGGCATTGCGCCGCATAGCCCACAAGGACAGGAGGGAGAGCGCCAACACGATCGCCAATGCCGGGATCGCCGTTGCCACGGCGGCGGCCGCCCGATCCCCTTGTTGCAGAGGCCCGCGTGCCGCCCCCGCTTCCACCGCGGTGATTGCCGCACTCGATAGTCCCACCGATCCTGTTTCAAAGACCGTCCGGATCTCCGTGGCAATGACGCTGATCCCACTGGGCTCGTAAACCACGAACTCCTGCATCGCCAGCACCGTCACCATGGCAAACGACGCGAGAATTGGCCCCGCCAGCTGCCGCCAGGTCACTCGCCACAGCGCCCCATCCAACAGCGCCTGCTGTTGAACCTGGCTGTCCGTCATGCGGAGCGATAGCCCGATGGTGATCGCCGGCAGCGCCCACAGCCAACTGGCCAGTACCCATACGCAGCGCAGCACATCCGCCAGTCCTGCCGGCGTAAGCGCCAGCCCCATCAGGCGCATCACCTGCATCCATCCATAGGTGTAAACGATGGAGGGCATCAACAGCACCAGGGGCAACATCAGGGACAACCCCCCCGCCAGCACCCCCCTACCGCGTCCAATGACGATGGCCGCCGGCAACCCCATCCCCGTCGCCAGCATCCCGACCCCGGCGTTGTACGCCAGCGTCCGCCCCAGGAGCGACCACTGAAAGGACGACCACCGCACCGCCGCCAGCATGCGCGGCTCATGCACCATCTGCGCAGCCATCCACCCCAGCGGCAACAGGCAGCAGACTCCCCCCATCAGCCACAGCGCCGCCCCTGCCAGTCCGCCATTTCTGCCTGTCGATGCTCGCTGCGTAATCGCAATCTCCTACTCTTCACCCATCACACACCCGTTTGAGCTCGCGAAGGCGCGAAGGGGACGCGAGGAGAGATGCCACGGAGGACACAGAGAACACAGAGGAACCAATTCAATGCATTTCTCTCTGTGTGCTCTGTGGCATAAACCTGAATCCCAAACACCAAAAGCGAACCTTCGCATCGCATGCTCTTCTCCCTCGCCCGGTACTCCGGGAGAGGGTTGGGGTGAGGGTTCTTTGCCGATCCCTTCCCCTTTGCCATCACCCCGTCACCCCGTTACCTCGTTACCCCGTTACCTCGTTACCTCGGGCCTGCGCCCCTTCACCCCTTCCCGCATTCGCGCTTTCACCTTCGCTATTCTCTCCCTTCCAGAATCTTCATCGCCATCTCCACCGCCGCCCGCAGGTTCCCCGCCACCTGCCGGTAATCCACCGCCATTCCCTTCACCTTCTCGGCCCCCGTCTGGGCGAATACGGAATACCGGGCGAACTTCGCCTCGAGCAACTTCCGCTCCACCTCCGGCGAAAGCAGGTAATCCACCAGCTTTTTCGCCGCCTCCGCATGCTTGGCCCCCTTTACCAATCCCACCGTGCACGGAATCGTCAGCGTCCCAAACTGATCGTTCCCCTGGTCCGGCAGCACCAGCTCCAGCTGCCCCCCCTCTTGCCGGGCCGAGTCCACATCATCATTGTCCGTCAACCCCGCCCACATCTGCCCCTTGCCGACATATTCCGCCACCACCGCATTGCCCCCCAGGAGCGTCATGCCATTGGCCTTCCAATCGCGCAACAGCTGCTCCATCTTTGCTGGCCCCAGCAGCGTATACAGCGCCGCCATCTGCCCACTGGTGGTGCCCGCCGAGGGCCGGGCCATGCAGATCTTCCCCTTCAAGGCCGGGTCCTTCAGATCCAGAATCGAGTTGACCTTGGCGGCCGGCTCCTGTCCCGGCGAGGACGTTGCCCGGGCAATCACCCGTGCCCGCAGCGCCGTTCCCGCCCAGCGATTCTGCATATCCCGATACAGCGCCGGGACCTTCGCCATTGCCGGCGAGTCGGAGCTGGCCAGTACCCCGCGTTCGGCCAGGTTGATCGTGTGGAAGACCTCGTTGCCCCACCACACATCCGCCTGCGGATTGTCCTTCTCCGCCTCCAGTCGTTCGGCCAGCCCCACCGATTTGGTCGCCTCGGTATCCGTTCTCAGGACAACCTCGATACCTGTCGTCTTGGTAAACTCCTGGATGATCGGCCGCGATACCGGCTCATCCACACTCGTATACAAGACCACCGTCGGCTTCTCTGACTTGGCCGTCGATCGGTCGCAGCCCGTCTGAATCAGACACGCCAGCAAGAGCAATCCGACAAGACCTGCGTTCCGCATCATGAAATCAGCCCATCCTTCATTCGGCCCCTGACCCCTACTTCCCTTTTGCTTCATCCGCCATCACGCGGAAGTAATTGCGTTTAACCTGCTGCGACCGCCGATCCAGCGCCGATTCATCGATATCATCCCCCTCCTCCGCCTGTGCCGCCTCGGCGATCTTCTGCAGCTCCAGCTTCGACTCGCCTTTAACTGACCGATCCTTCACCAGCATGCTGGCCAAGTGCTCGCCCTTCGGATCGTAGAAAGTCTTGGATCGTTCTTGCTTCACTCCGAACGGCGCCGGGCTCTTGCCCAACCCGCCACCCCAGCCGATCCCCGGCCCGCCTTGTCCCGCGCCGCGTCGCTTGCTGTCTCCCGCCTGCCACTCCCCGATGCGCGGCTCACCCTCGAAATCACCCTCACCCTCCCCATTGGCCTGCGCGATCGCGTCCATCAGCGCCTTCTGCGCTGCGGCGATTGCCTCCGCATCCTGCTGCATTGCCTCCAGCTGGTCCATCACTCCCTGCATCATCTGCTGGGCGCCGGCCATCTGCTGGCCTCCCGATTGCGCGCCACCCGCCTGCATCCGCTGCATCGCTTGCGCCATTGCTTGCGCCGCCTGAGACATCTGCCCCGCCTGCGACTGGGCGTTGGCCGCCTGCTGTGCCTGTTGCATCGCCTTTTGCAACTGCTGCATTTGTTGCTGCGTCGCCCCCTGGCCCTTGTTCATCTGTTGGGCCATCTGCTGCTGCAATTGCTGCAACTGCTGCTGCGCCTGCTTATTGCCCTGGGCCGCCTGCTGGACCAATTCCTGTGCCTTCTTGATCTGCTCTTGGGTCGCCCCCATTTGCTGCAGCGCCTGAGCCATCTTCTGCTCGGCCTGCTTATCTTGGGCCATCTGCGCCATCTGTTGGGCCAGCGCCTGCATCTGCTGCATCGCCGCCTGCTTTTCCGGTTGGGACATCTGGTCGAACTTCTGGGCCGCGTCCTTCAGCTTCTCCACCGCCTCCTTGAAGTCGCCCTTGGCCAGGGCCCGCTGTGCATCGGCCACTGGACCCTTCTCGTCGGCCGGGGGGCTCATTGATCGGAACATCGCCTGGTTTCGCTGCGCCTGCGCATAGGCTTTGGCTGCCTCGGCCTGATTCCGCAACGCTTCGTCCATCTTTCCCAATAGCTCCAATTGCCGCCGTTTCACCACGCTCTCATCCGGCATCGGGTGGTTCAGCATCTTCTCCAATTCGAACTTGCCGAGGCGGATCTCTTCACTGTTCCTCAGTCCCAGCGGCAGCGATTCGACCTTGGCGATGGTCTGCCTGATCGTCTCCTTGGTCATCGCAATCTGCTGCTCCTGCACCAGTTGCGCCTTCCGCCTCTCCTCCCGCCCGAGCAAATCCATTTGCGGCAACAGCAAGGCCAGCAACGCCAATCCCCCCACGCTCAGCGTTGCATATCCCGTGCGCGGGAATCGCAGCCGGAAATGCCCCAATGGCTGTACCCGCTCCGCCGTCAGCTCCGCATCCAGTACCACTGCCTGGGCGAATGGATCCTTCATGTGCCGCACCGACAGCGCCGTGCTGAATTTCTCCTTCAGCGCCAGCCGCTCGTCGATCGCCACCGCCGCTGCCTTCTCCGTTGGCCGGTGCTGGATCGCCACGATCAGCGCCGCCACCACCGTCAATCCCACCGCTACCCACAGCGCCTTCGCGGGTATCGCCACATGGGTTGCCTTCTCCACGAGCACCGTCAACAGCAGCAGCGCCGCCAGCACCAATCCCGACACCGCCAACCAGTCAATGAACAACCCCAATGTGAGCTTTCGCTGAACGGCTGCAATCTGTGAGTCCAATCGACTCATACGGTCTCCCGTTGATGGGCCAAAGCGGATTATACGGGGACGCAATCACCGGCACACATCCCATACACCATCGATCGGCCAACCGTCCCTTCAGACGCCTGCCCGAGCCCGAAGTTTCCACACCCAGCAGGTCCATTTTGACATTGCGGATCTCCTACCCCTGGGTCCTGCCTCCCTTGACACCCCGTGGGTCGAAGTCGAGCATACCTCGTACGAACAATGGATGACTCTTCGGTTTCCATCGATGTGTTGATCTTCGGCGGCGGCGTCGCCGGCCTCTGGTTGCTCGATGAGCTGACCCGCCAGGGCCACAGCGCCCTGCTGCTGGAGAACCAAGCCCTGGGCTTTGGCCAG
>JBLNDH010000640.1:0-4178 GCA_050261455.1 Bacillota bacterium | reverse complement strand
GAGGGTTCCCTGTGCCAGGAACTTGGCACCCTCAATCGTCTTGGCTTCCCGCTTGAAAGCCTCGATAAACTCCCGGCCGATGATCTTCCGCTTCTGCTGCGGATCCGTCACGCCCTTCAGCCCAGCCAGGAACTGCTGCGACGCATCATTCACCCGTAAATCAATCTTGAAGTGATCGCGGAAGGTGCGTTCAACCAGCGTCCGCTCGTTCTTCCGAAGCAGGCCATTGTCCACAAAGATGCAGACGAGCTGTTCCCCAATCGCCTTCTGCAATAGCGCCGCTGTAACCGAAGAATCCACGCCGCCCGACAGGCCGCAGATCACCTTGCTATTGCCAACCTGCGCCCGGACCCGGCTGATCGTGTGCTCGATGAAATTCTCCATCGTCCACGAGCCGGTGCAGTGGCAGATGTCATAGAGGAAGTTCTCGAAGACCTGCTCGCCGCGAGGCGTGTGCGTCACCTCCGGGTGGAACTGCACGCCATAGAACGGCCGGCTCTTGTGCTTGGCCGCCGCAAAAGGACATGTCGGCGTGGTCGCCAGGGCCATGAACTCGCCCGGCAACTCATGAACCTGGTCGCCATGGGACATCCAAACCATCATGTCTTCCGGCAGCCCATGCACCAGCGGATCGTCCGCGACGACGTGCAGCTTTGCCCGCCCATATTCGCGTGCCTTGGCCGGTTTCACCTGGCCACCCAGGATCTGGGCGCCCAGCTGCATCCCATAGCAGATGCCGAGGATCGGAACGCCCAGATCGAAGATCCGCGGATCGCACTTGGGGGCATTGGAGTCATAAACACTGCTGGGTCCGCCCGAGAGGATGATCCCCTTGGGATTCATCTTCTTCAATTCATCCACGGAGATGTTCGGACGGGTCAGCTCGGAATAGACGCCTTTCTCTCGCACGCGACGCGCGATGAGCTGGGCGTACTGAGAACCGAAATCCAGAATGGGAACAACTTCTGCGTGACGCATCTAGATTTGATACAGGAAACTCACATAACGGTCAAATATCCCGCACCACAGACCCTGCTGAGAACGCCCTCACCTCGTTTATTGAGAGTCAGAAAACCTGTGTCCTATTGCAAAAGGATCGGTTCTTGGCTGCAGAGTTCGCGAAGGCTCTCATGGACAGGAATGATCTGACTCTCAATAGCGGCCGTTTAGCGGCGGCCCGCAGGGCCGGGCTCTCACTCCCCCTCCGCGAACGGTTCCATCCACCGCCAACTCGCTCTATTGGCCATATTTCCCCTCGTACGCCCGCTCGAGCCACTCGATGTCCTGCCGCAACGTCGCCGCGGCATCCTGGTAACGATCCGGGAACTCCTTCGGCAGCCGCATGAGCAGATCCTGAAGGTCCTGAATGTAAGCACGGGCCGACACGCGGGCATCCGGTTGCTGCGAGATCGCCTTGAACTGCTCACGAACACCGTTCAGATCGGTCCGTTTTTGACGGTAGACCAGATATCCAGGGTACGCCTCCACCAAATCCTTCAGCACCCGTCGCTGATTCTCCGTCTCCGCCAAATGCCAAATGGCCTGGCCAATCGAACGAGCGGGATCGTACCCAGGCGGGTTGTAGGCGTAATCCGCACAGGTCAGCAGCGGAATACGGTTGATCTGATTCTGCGGGCACATCGGATTGCTCATGTAGCCATCGGCCACCTGCGGCAGTTCCGGATCGCGACCGGTAATGGGCCCCAGGTGCAGCGTGGGGCTCGCATCATTCACCGGGTAATTGTCCCAGAGGATCAGCCGATGCTTCACGATTGACTTGAACGTCTCGGCCTGCTGCCGCGTGATCCGAAGCGAACAGACGTCCGGCCCGGTCCAGAACAAGTAGACATCCGGATGCAGTTCGCGGCCCAGGGTCTCCAAATAGGGCCGATCCCCCGCCGCCGTACCATCGCCCCAGTAGTGCGTAGGGCAGAAGATGAGCTGCGAATTGGGGTCCTTTTCGCGCAAGCGGGCCAGGAGCTTGTTGACGAACCGGGCATGCTCTGCCGGGTCGATCCGCACGCCGCCAATATCATCCAAAGGCACGCAGAACCATTGAACCCCCTGCGATTGCGCCCAAGCAAAATGAGCGTAGAACTTCTCGAAATCCTCGTTGCTCGTCGGATCTAATGGCCTGGGCGAATGCAGCTGCGGGTGCATGGCGAAACAGAACTGAATCCCGGCCTTCCGGCACGCCTGGATGACTTCCGCATACGCCTGCTTCTTCGCATCGGGAATCGGCAGCCACCACTCGTTCTTGTATCCCTTGGGGTCGCTGTACATCGACAGGTAGCAGTTCATCAGGAAGTTCATCTTCCCAGCCACCAGGGTGGGGATTTCCTGAAGATACTGCTCCGCCGTCCAGTTCCATCCCTTGGTGCCACGGATCTTGAAACCCACCTCGGCACTGCCGCTGGCCACAGGCTCGGGCATCGGTCGTAGCTGCGTCGGCAGCTGTACCGCGAAGTCCTTCGCCTGCTCCGCCCCCGCGTCCAAGTGGCCATACTGAATAAGAACAACAGGCCTGATCCGACTATCGCCAGAAGAACGCGTCTCTGCATGTAAACCTCCCGCACCCAAGCCACATCGACCCAGCCAGACTTGCCATCCAAGCAACCCTCCGTAATATACTCGTATCAACCGCTGTCTGGCAGCGGTTTTGTCTGAAAGGGGGAATCCATGCACGAGCCGATCGTCAGTGTCCTCATTAATAATCACAACTACGCCCGCTTCCTCGGCGACGCCATTACCAGCGCCCTGAGCCAAACCTATCCTCACACCGAAGTGATCGTCATCGATGATGGCTCCACCGACGACTCACGTCAGGTCCTCGAGTCCTTCGGCAGTCGCATTACCGCTCATGCCCAACCCAACGCTGGCCAGGCCGCCGCGATCAACCGCGGATTCTCGCTCAGCCATGGCCAGATCGTTCTTCTGCTCGATGCTGACGACACTTTTTTCCCTGAAAAGGCCGCCGAAGTCGTACGCGTTTTCGCCTCCCACCCCGGCATCGGCTGGTGCTTCCACCCTGCCTCCTTGTGGCATGTCGCCACATCCAAACAAACCGTTCCATCCGCAACTTGCCCCTCCACCTTCATCGACTTCCGCCAGGAAATCGCCAATGCTCATCTGCCCACCTTTGCCCCCGCCACCTCGTGCCTCTGCTTCGCCCGATCACTCTTGGCAGATCTGCTCCCGCTGCCCGAACGGGAGCCCACCGCCGCCGATCGCTACCTGAAACTCGGGGCCCTTATCCTCTCCCCCGGCTTCTTCCTGGACACTCCCCTCACCCTCCAGAAGATCCACGACAGCAACGACTACACCCTCAAGCCCGGCCGATCCCGCGTCGAAGCCCGCTCCCTCATCCACGCCGCCACTTGGCTTCGCTCGCGTTTCCCCCTCCATGCGAATCTCGCCAACAAACTCTTCGCCATGGGTCTGGGCATCTACCGCCGCACCGGCGGCCCCGATCCCCACTCCACCCATCTCATCCACGACTATCTCGCCTCCACACCCCTGCTCTCGCATTGGCAGATTCTCCTCCGCTCCTGCTATCACTCTTCGCGAGTTTTCGCCCCCATCCGACACTGGCGAACCCGACACATCCGAAACCCATGACATCCCCCTACCCTCTTGGGCACTCCCGTCACACGAGTACAATGCCCTGTAACGCCTTTGCACAGGACCCACTATGATCAACTTCCGACAGCATCTCCGAAACAAATTCCTCGCCGGCATCTTCGCCGCCATCCCCCTGGCCGCCACGGGCTTCGTCATCTGGTACGTTGAAGCTCAAACCCGCGTCCTCTTTCGCATCAACGTTCCCTTCCTCGGCATCCTCCTGGCTTTGGCCTCCATCTACCTCTTGGGCCTCCTCGTCACCAGTCTCCTCGGCCAATGGTTCCTCCGCCATCTCGACCGTCTGCTGGCCCGGATCCCCGGCCTCCGCGAACTTTACTCCGCCTGGAAACAAGTCGCCCTCAATCCCCCGGGCTCACAAGGCGTGTACTCCAAGGTCGTCCTCGTCCCCGATGAAACCGGCATCATGCAAACCCTCGGCTTCACCAGCGGCCAACCCATCGCCGACCATTCCGACACCCTCTGCGTCTTCGTCCCCCCCGCCCCCCACCCCCCCCCCCGCCCCCACAAAGTTTTCCCCCCCGCCCCAAGCAAAGTTG
>JBLNDH010000639.1:0-12014 GCA_050261455.1 Bacillota bacterium | reverse complement strand
GCGACGTTGTGGGGTTCGAATCGCATCGCCAGAGCGATCTTGCCTTGCAGATCGACCCCGGCGTAGTCGTCATAGGAGTGCTGAGGGTTGAGTGCTGGGTGCTGGGTGCTGAGTGCTGAGTTGGAGGAGGATTCGGTGGAAATGCCATAGCCGACGAAGGCAACGGGGGCGTTGAAGGAGGCTTCGGCGGAGATTGACAGGGGGGTGAAGTTGATGCTCTGGGTGGCGGTGAAGTCGGCAAATTGGAGGGAAGTTTGGGGGGCGATCCCGACAACCGAGCTCTTGGTGAAGGGTTGGAGATAGCCGGAAGAGGACTTGGGTGGGGGCTGGAGATTCAGACCCTGGAAGTAGCCGGCGATGTATTGGGCAGCCAGGTCGAGGCCGGCGGTTCCGAGGCCCCGGCCTTCCAGTTCGGGGTTGGCCAGGAAGTAGACGGATTTCTGGATCGAATCGGTTGAAGCGGGTTGGACGGTTGGTGGGGGCGGCGGCGTGACCTGGCAGCCGGCCAGCGGGAGGACAACCAGCGAAGCGAAAACGATGGCCCGTCGAGCGATCGAACGAAGCGATTGCATCATGGGGCGGATTGTAAGCGTGTGGGCGGGGGAGGGGGAAGAGACAGCCGAAGATGCGAAAGGGCCAGTGGGCGAGCGGGCGGAAGTTGTGGGGAAAGCGGTCGCGGCCCGGTTGTGCGGGAGGGAGTTTCCTGCGATAATTCGGACATCATCATGGCACTGCAGGAGATGGATATATCCTGGCAGGTGCTCCGCCGCATTGTCCAGGAATGGGCAGGAACTGCAGCGGAGCTATCTGAGGTCAAATCGTTGGTGGGGGGATGCATTAACACCACCCTTGCACTATTCACGAAAGACGGCACTCGCGCGGTGATCAAGATTTCGCCGCACCGGGTCAACCGGGATTACATGCGTGAATCGATGCAATTGGAGTTGTTGCGGGATGTCGGCTTGCCGGTCCCGAAGGTGTATGCATGGAGGATTGCTACCCTGGATGATCCGCATAGCTACCTCCTGATGGAATATGTGGATGGGATGGACCTGGGAACGGCCAAGAAGCAGTGTACCCCGGAACAATGGGATGACGTGCAGCGGCACCTGGCGGACTTGGTGTTGCGCATGCATGATCGGACGGCCGAACAGTATTTCCGCGTCGCTGAGGAGAACGGGCCGCGGTTCGATTCCTGGCCGAAGTTCTATCGCTACGTCTACGATCCGATCCTGGATGAAGTGACCAAGACGGTGGCCTTGCCGGTGAAGATCAAAAAGCAGTTGGGGAAGATCCACGAGCGGCTGGAGCGGCTGATTGTGCACGAGGATCGGCCGAGACTGACGCATTGGGACATCTGGGCGACGAACATATTGGCCGGGCCGGACGAAACGGGGAAATGGCAGATCAAGGCGATGCTCGATCCGATGTGCAAATACGCCCATGCGGAGGCGGAGGTCGCGTACATGGAGATGTTCCACACGATCACGCCGACGTTCATGAAGGAATACCAGAAGACGCATCGGCTAGGCAATGGATACCACCAGGTGAGAAAGTGGATCTACGAGATGTATCCCCTGCTGAACCATGTGCGGCTATTTGGGCAAGGGTATGTGAAGCCATTGATCGCGGCGGTGGAAAAGGCGGGGACGCTGGTGTAGGGGGAGAGAGAACGATGAACGAGGAATGATGAATGATGAACTGAAGTCCAAGTCCCTGTTCATCGTTCATCATTCTGCATTCATCATTTGATTCCCCCCTGTCCTCGCATGATCAATGCTACTCCCAGAACGCTTAGAACGCTTTCCCACGCCGGGTGCTGAGCGCAGCGAAGCCCCGGATCTCTGCGTCCTCCGATCCCCCCTCTCCCTCGCCCGGTGCTTCGGAACATGATGCCCCGAGCATCGTCTGCTTCAGCCCCAAAGGGGCGCCAGTCAATAGCCAGCGGGCGTCAGCCCCTGGAATCCAGGATCTCCGAAGTCCAAGCCCCAATGGGGCGAGAGAGCTACGCTTACATCCATGATGCATAATGCTCTCCGGGAGAGAACAGAAATATGCTTTGACCCCTTTTCTTCCCCCCTTTTCTTCCCGCTCGAAGGCCTCCCAGGCCCCCTTGCTGGTCTTGTAGCGATAGTAGGCCAGGATCGACGCGATGCGCTGGGCAATCGCCTTGCCCCGGGTGGCTCCATACTCGACGCTCTCCACCATGCTGTCGATCCTGTTGTAGGACCGGAAAAGGGGTCAAAGGACCGGAAAAGGGGTCAAGACCGGAAAAGGGGTCAAAGCATATTTCGACGATTGGGTTGCAAAAAATGCTTTGACCCCTTTTCTTCATTATCTTCGTGCATAATGCTCTCCGGGAGAGAACAGAAATGTGCTTTGACCCCTTTTTTTTCTCCTTAAAAGAACACCCAACCATAACTCGTGTGAATAGTCTCCTCTGGAATAAGAACCAGAATATCGTCTGCTTGATGGTAGTTCTTGTTCGCAGTCGTCATTGCAATCTTGGCTGCCTCTTCGAGGGTGACCATGGCATCTCCAACTCAATTTGGGGAAGGAAAAGGTGACGCACATCGTTTCACGACCCCACGCAGAGATCCTTCGCTGCGCTCAGGATGACAGACACTTCGGCGTATCAGAGACATCCTTCATGCAAAAGGGTGTTCAGCGCACCGCGTCTATCAAAATGGTGTGCTGAAGCACACCCTACAAACTGCCAGCTTGCCCGCCAGTGCCTGCCTTTTATAATCCCCCTAGTTCGCACGTAACCACTCCCTTTTCTAAATAAGCCCAACCCAAAGCGAAAGTGGTAACATGGAGGAGTCCCAGGGATAAATCCCTGGGCTTGTATGCAGTCGAGCACTTTCAGAATTAAGAAAACTCATTTAGGGCAGAATTCGTGTGCATTCGTGCAGATTCGTGGGCCCATCTTCTTCCCCATCCAAAGTGGGTTCTCCGCCTGCCCCTCGTGGATTGCTCGTCCGTCCCTTAGAGCAATCCACGAGGGCCGGCCAGGAATGAACTACAGCTTCCAACCCTCCCGGTACGGCGGATTCACATACGCATTGGCCTCGGCGCTGTTGGTGATGCGCATGTTGGGCCCATCCCACAGGATCTTCTGATTGGTGCGGATGGCGATGTTGCCCAGAAGCACCACCTCGGCCAGGTGGGCGGCGTGGTCGACGAAGTTGGCGCCGGCGGGTTGGCCGCCTTTGCAGGCGTCGAACCATTCCTCGTAATGGCCGGGCGAGCGAGGCAGAACGCGCGGGGGCTTGCCGTAGTCCTGGGCGCGTTTTTCGGGGATGAGGCGGTGCCCGTAGATGATGCCCTTGTCGCCGACGTACATGATGCCGTCGTCCTCGCCGAAGCGGCGATCGGGTTCGAGTTGTTCCGGACGGGGTGGCTTCATGCCGCCGTCATACCAGATGATCTGAACGGGCGGGCGAGTGCCTTCGGCGGGGAAGTTGTAGCGGACGATCGACGCCAGAGGGGCGGTTTCCTTGCTGATCTCATCGGAGAGTTGCCAGTTGGTGGAGCAGGCTTCGACGCTGGTGGGATGGCCGAGCTTGAGGGCTTTGAAGGCGGTGGAGAGTTGGTGGCACCCGATGTCGCCGAGGACCCCGGTGCCGAAATCCCACCAGCCACGCCAGGCGAAGGGAAGATAGCAGGGGTGATAGGGGCGAGGCTGAGCCGGTCCGAGCCAGCGATCCCAATCGAGGGTGGAGGGGACGGGCGGGGTATCTTTGGGACGCGCGATGCCGCGGGGGGAGATGTCAGGCTTGCGGTTGGACCAGGCGTGCACCTCGCGGACCGTGCCGATGGCGCCGTCGAGGATCATTTCCCAGACGAAGCGGGCTTCTTCGGAGGCTTGGCCCTGGTTGCCCATCTGCGTGGCGACTTTGGCTTCCTTGGCGGCGTTGGCGATGGCGCGGGCTTCGGCGACCGAGTGGGTGAGAGGCTTCTCGCAATAGACGTGCTTGCCGGCCTTGAGAGCGGCCATGGTGGCAAACGCATGCAGATGATCCGGGGTGGCGATCATCACGCCATCGATGCCCTTCTGCGTATCGAGCATTTGGCGGAAATCGATGTGGCGTTTGGCCTTGGGGAAGGCCTGGGAGTCGCGGGCCAGGTTTCGCTGATCCACGTCGCAGATGGCAATGACGTTGTGGCCTCTTTGGACGGCATTCTGAAGATCGACGAACCCCATGCCGCCAACCCCGATGCCTGCAATATTGAGCTTCTCACTTGGGGGCGTCTGGCCGGCGCCGAGCACATGGCGGGGGACAATAGTGAAAGCAGCCGCGGCACTGGCGGCCGTGATGAAACCCCGGCGACTGAGATGAATTTTCGAACTCATCGAACTGGTCTCCTGTATGCCTTAAAGAGATGGCTCCGCTATGCCAGATGGAGGTTGCAGCATGAGCGGTGGTAATGCTCAGCGGATTCAGGCGGCCGATTGGGGACGCGAAAAGAGCTGAGCGTCGCTGTTTACAGTACACCCAAGCAGAGGAGGTGTTGCGGGAAGGGGCCAGTTAGCGAGGAAGCGGCAAGTTGGGATTCACAGGCGGCGTCATCCGGCCTGCTCAAGGTGCGCCAAGTGTGAAGCAGGCGCTAGGGCGATTCGATGTGCCTAGAATCCTTTACTTTACGTATCGTAAGGGTGAATGGTCGCTTATGGGGTTCTCGCGATCGAGCGGGAGGAGGCGAAATGGATTGGAGTGCATCCCTATGTCGGATTCGCCGGAACGCGAGGGAAGGGTCAAGTCTATGCATGCGGGGGACATGCCCGGTAGTGGTGCTCAGGCTTCGGAGTCGGCGATGATGCCGGAGGTGGCGGAACTGCTGAACAAGCTTCGTGAGCAGCAGCGAAAGACGGCGCATTTGGCGGAGCTGCATCGGCGGGAGCGGCTGGCTCGCGAGGCGGCGGAAGCGGCGATGCGCCGGCAGGCCGAGGTTTGTCAGCAAAGTGAAGATCGCTATCGAGACCTTCTACAGCAGAGCTCGGAGGGGATTTACCGGGTTGAGTTGGAACGGCCAGTTTCGCTGGATACACCGGAGGAGCAGCAGATCGAGAATCTGATGCAACACGCGTACATTGCCGAGTGCAATGAGGCAATGGCGCGGATGTACGGGTATACCTCACCGGGCGAATTGGTGGGACGCCGGGTCGGGGAGCTGCTGGATCGGAATGATCTTCATACCTATGAGTACCTTCGGGCGGCAATCCGCTCTCGCTATCATCTGGTCGATGCGGAATCGCACGAGGTCGATCGCGATGGCGGCCGCAAGTATTTCATGAACAATTTCCTGGGGGTGGTTGAGGATAACCATCTGCTGCGTGTATGGGGGACTCAGCGTGATATCACCCAACAGAGGAGGGTTGAGGAGGCACTGCGGGTCAGCGAGGAGAAGTTCCGCATCATGGCCGACAGCGCGCCGGTGATGATCTGGATCGCCGGGCCGGACAAGCAATGTGTCTGGTTGAATAGGCGGTGGTTGGAGTTCGTCGGGCGAAGGCTGGAACAGGAGACGGGCCAGGGTTGGGCCGAGCACCTGCATCCGGAGGACGGGGCGCGGGCCATGGAAACGTACTTCTCCGCATTTGATGCGCGGAAAGTATTCACGATGGAATACCGGATGCGGCGGCATGATGGCCAGTACCGCTGGGTGATTGATACGGGCGTTCCGCTGTATGGGGTGAGGGGGGAATTCCTAGGGTATATCGGCTCCTGCATTGATATTACGGAACGAAAGCAAGCCGAGGAGGAGCGTTCGGACCTGCTGCATCGCGAACAGCGTGCCAGGGCGGAGGCTGAAGCCGCGAACCGGCGTAAGGACCAGTTTCTGGCCGTGTTAAGCCACGAAATGCGTACGCCCCTTACGCCGGTGTTGGCGCGACTGACGCTCCTGAAGCGTGAGAAGAACCTGTCGCCGGAGATGGAATCGGCCCTGGACATGATCCGGCGGAACGTGGAATTGGAGGCGAGGCTGATCGATGATCTGCTGGATCTGACGAAGATCGCGACGGGCAAAGTGCAACTGATGTTGCAGATTGTGGATGCGCACAAAGAGCTGCGGGATGCCTTGTCGATCTACGAGAAAGAGATTGCTCAGAAGGACCTGCATGTGACCGTGTACCTGCAGGCTGGAGAGCATCGGGTGAAAGCCGATCCGGTGCGGCTCGAGCAGGTGTTTTGGAACCTGATCAGCAATGCCGTGAAGTATACGCCCAGTGGCCGGCACATCACGATTCGATCGATGAACCAGGGGCCGCTGCTGCGGGTGGAGATTGCGGACGATGGAATCGGCATTGAGCCGGAAGTGATGTCCAGGCTGTTCAATGCCTTCGAGCAGGGGGAACAAACCCTGTCGCGTCGATTCGGCGGATTGGGGCTGGGGCTCAGTATCTCCAAGAGCCTCATGGAGTTGCAGGGAGGGAAATTGAGTGCGGTCAGCGCCGGGAAGGACAAGGGGGCGACGTTTGCGGTGGAGATGCCGTTCTTGCCGCAAGAGGTGGCGGGGGCGCGGGCTCCGGCGGCGGGGTTGGGGGCACCGAAGCGGGCCTTGAGCATCCTCCTGGTGGAAGACAGCGAGGATACCTTGCGGGTGCTGTCGCGGTTTCTTCGCGGTTCCGGGCATCAGGTGAAGACGGCGACCACGTCGCAAGCGGCCTTGCAGATTGCCGAGGCGGAGCCCTTCGACTTGATTATCTGCGACATTGGTTTGCCGGATGGAACCGGATGGGACCTGATCCGCAAGGTTCGCAGCCGCCGACCGATGAAGGCCATTGCATTGAGCGGCTTTGCGTCGGACGAGGATGCGGAGAGGAGCAAGGCGGCAGGCTTCCAGCGGCACCTGGCCAAGCCGATCATCCCGGAGAAGTTGGAAGGCGTCATCCAGGAAGTGGCCTCGGAGGGGGCCGCCTAAACCTGCGGGAGGCGGCATGGAAGTCGCCGGGCTCGGGCCGGGGTGAACGAAACGAAAGAATTGCGGAAGGAAAATCCGAGAAAAATGTGAATGGGGGTTGCCTTTGCAAAATAACGTGGCAGAATTCTACAGTTGTACTGTTCATATCTGTGTGGGTTGCGGCTTGGTTGAGCCGCACCGAAGTTGGTTGTGAGTTGTAAACAGTCTCGGCATTGCACCTAGGATTCGGCATTCATATCTAAACCGGGACCGGACTACACACTTTGTGACATGTGGTTGTGTTGACGTTGTTGACGCGCAGTTCGAATGGCGTCGGCAATGGACGTGTAGCGTCGCTGTTGGGTAGGCAGAGGCGCGGTTGGGTTATAGGCGGACAATCTGGGTGTGCGCATGTTACGGGTGGCGGGGACCTGTGGTGGCGTGATCGGTGCGCTCATGTCAAAGAATTGCACCGTAATGTGGAAAACAATGCCCCGGACGGGCATTCGTTCATATCGTGTCAGCGGCATATCTCTATTTCATCCGTGATCCTCGTGGAGGAAGGATATGAGAACAACAGTTCGGAGCATCGTGAACCGTTCGTCGTCTGCCCAGAGCCGTGATCGCAGGATCCTCAAGCGGGCCTGCGCGGGAGTGGTTCCCGGCAGCCGATTCGGACTTGAAAGCCTGGAATCCCGGCAATTGCTATCGTTGCCGGCTGGATGGTTGAACAAAGACGTGGGCGTAGCGGGTGATCCGTCCATTCCTGGCTCCGCGAATTTCGCGGACGGGACGTTTACGGTCCAGGCGAGTGGATCGGATATCTGGGACGTCGGGGCGGCGGGGAGCTACGGCGACCGCTTCCACTATGCCTACCAGGAATTGGATGGGGACGGCGACATTGTCGCCTATGTTGACAGCTTCCAAGGCGTAACCGAAGGGGACCAGAATGGCTGGGCCAAGGCCGGGCTCATGTTCCGAGGCAGTGCTGCCGAGACTAGCCCGCAAGCCTTCCTGGCAACGACCAATTCCAATGGCTTGAACTTCCAGGGGCGTCCGAGCCCCGGTGCTGCGTCCTGGGGCGTCTCGCTGACGACGGGGCGCACGGGCATGTATATGAAGCTGGCCCGCGTGGGCAATACCTTCACGCCGTACTGGTCGTATGATGGCGTCGAGTGGCAGCCGTATACGGACGCCAACGGGAATACGATCTCGCGGACCCAGAACATGCCCAATAAGGTGGTCGTGGGCCTGGCGGTGACCTCGCATGACAATGCCCGGCTCGACCAAGCGACCTTCAAGGAAGTCGCGATCACGGCCACGCCGGATACCGATGAACCGGGTACACCGCTCAGCATGGTTGCGACAGGCAGCAACGACGGCCAGTCCATCCTCTTGAACTGGCTGGATGATGCCAGCAACGAGTCGAGCATGGTGCTGCAGCGGGCGTCAAACCCGGAATTCACGGGAACCATCACCACCATCAATCTGCCCGCTGACACGTACCAATATACGGATACCGCGATTACCAAGGGCCAGCGCTATTACTATCGTCTCCAGGCCAAGAACACCTCGGGTGCCTCTGAATGGTCGAATACGGTGGATTGGATCGCGGGCGACATCCCCGGGCTCAGCGTGCATTTCTACAATAACATGAGCTGGGTCGGAGATCCGGTGTTGTCTACGACGTCCGCGAACATTGATTCCAACTGGGGCAGCGCCAGTCCCGGCACGGGCGTGAATGCCGATTACTTCTCGGTTCGCTACACGGGCAAGATCAAGGCCCCAGCGACGGGGACCTATACGTTCATCTCCAATACCGACGATGGTGGCGAGTGCTGGGTGAATGGGGTGGCGGTCAGCATCGATATGAGCGATCACGGCGGTCGCGATGCCACAACCCAGAACCCAATCGATCTGGAAGAGGGCCAGTGGTACAACATCCGCTTCGATATGTACGAGAACACGGGCGGAGCCCAGACCCTGTTGGACTGGATTCGTCCGGATGGGGTGCGTGAGCGGGTGCCGGCACAGTATTTCGTGACCAAGATGGATGTGCCCGAGGCCCCGACGGGGTTAACGGCCACCGAGGAAGATGGGAAGATCAGCCTCGCGTGGAACGACAACTCGGCGACGGAACTCAACTTCATCGTTGAGCAGTCCACCGACGCGGCATTCACCTCGCCGGTTCTGGTAGGGAACGCGGCAGAGAACGCGACGACCATCAGTGATGTTTTGATTCGCCCGAACACGACGTACTGGTACCGCGTGCGGGCGGTCAACTATGATGGCCAGGGCACCAGCAATGTGGTGAGCATCAAGACTAGCGCCACCGCCGGTCCGCGAGGCGTGATCACCTCGTTCTACAATGGGTTCAGGCAGAGCCTGCGGGGTGATGGCTCGCTCGCGCTGAGGCAATGCAATGAACAGATCGCGGCCAACTGGAACAGCAACGCTCCTACCGAGGGTGTCAATGCCGATTACTTCCTCGCTCGCTATGAGGCCATGATCACCCCGACCGAAAGTGGTCTCTATATATTCGGCACCAGTTCCGATGACGGCTGCCGCCTGTGGGTCAATGGCGAGTTGCTGACCAACGTCGGTTGGTATCCGCGTGGACAGGACGAGAACATCCCCGAGGAAATCAACTACCAGGCGCTGAACCTGGTGGCCGGCCATTCCTACCCCTTGGTCTACGAGATGTTCGAGAATGGTGGCGGAGCTGGCGCCCACGTGTTCTGGCAGCGTGCCGGTGCAGCGTGGGATAGCGCCACGGCTTGGCCGAAGATCCCGGCGGAGGTGTTCAGCCCGGTGCTATCCACGCCGGCTGCAGCGACAAACCTGACGGCGACCACGGTGACGGCGGGCGCCCCGGCGCTGAATATCTCCTGGACGAATAACGCTCTCAACGAGACCTCCTCGCGACTCGAGATGTCCAGTGATGGAGGGCAGACCTGGACGATCGTGCGGACGTTCTGGGATAACGATGGCGGCGACAACGGCTCGCCATCCTTGATCTCGAACCCCGGCGGCGCGCCGGTCCAGTCGCCCACGATCATGATCGAGGATCTGCAGCCGAACACGGCCTACAAGTTCCGCGTGATCGAGCGGAATGTCTGGGGTGAAACGGTGAGCACACCGTTGGATGTCACGACGGCTCCTACGGCGATTCCGCCGGCGGCGAGCAACCTGGTCGTCGTCAGCTTCGGCGGTGACAACATCACGGTGGGCTGGGCAGACAACGCTCACAACGAGGCCGGTTACCGCATCGAGCGGTCGTTGGATGGCACCAGCGGCTGGACGGCTGTCGGCACCGTTGCCAAGAACGTGAAGATCTTCAAGGATACAGGCTTGACGGGCAGCACCACCTACTACTATCGCGTGGTCGCCACCAATGCTGCTGGCGATGCGGCGCCGAGCAACGTCGTAAGCGCTGGTACCATTGGCAATGTCATGCCGTCGCCTTGGGATCAGAGCGATATCGGCATCGGGGAGGCGGATGCCGACAAGGGCAGCATGGCCACGAATCCGACTGGAGATACCTGGCAGGTCACGGGTGGTGGCAACGATATCTGGAACACCGCCGATCAGTTCCACTACGTTTACCAGAAGATCAGTGGCGATTTCCGATTTACCGCGCGGATCGTCAGCATGTCGAACAGCACGGACGGCTGGGCCAAGTCCGGCGTGATGGTCCGTGAGACGCTCGATGCCGGCTCTCGCCACTTCACCATGGCCGGTACGCTGGACCAGCAATACCACTTGCAGGGCCGCGACAGTGCGGGCGTGTTCAACCAGGGCGCCATCGGTTCGAACATGCGCAACAGCACCACTGCCCAGTGGGTCCGCCTCGAACGCATTGGCCCGGAACTCCGGGGCTACTATTCGGCCGACGGCGTGACCTGGACGCTCGCGCCAGCGGGTGATCGCGCCAATATCCAAGTCTTCCCGTTCGAATTCTCCGATGACGAAGGGTTCTACATCGGCTTGGCCGTAGGCGCGCACAACAACGATAGCTCGCCGCTGTACACGCAGACCACCCTTTTTGACAACGTCAAGTATGAGAACCTGGATCCGACCGAGGTGCCGGCCGCTCCGACCAATCTGATCGCGTCGGCGATCTCGGAGAACCAGGCGACCTTGTTCTGGAAGGACAATGCCAACAACGAAGCGGGCTACCATATCGTCCGCACGGGTGGCGGGGATACGTCGGAGTTCGATCTTCCGGCCAATACGAACTACTGGATCGACGACACGGGTGGGCTGAATTCCGGTACCACCTACACCTATAAAGTCACTGCCGTCAATAAGGTCGGCAGCTCGGCGGCGGCCAGTGCGACCGCCAAGGGCACGGCCGGTAGCGATCTGCCCAGCCAGTGGACGTCGGTCGATGTGGGCGGGCCGTACTACACGGGCTCCGCCGGCTATGCCAGCGGCGTCTTCGACATTACCGGTGGCGGCGCCGACATCTGGGGTGCCAACGACCAGTTCCAGTATGTCTACCAGGAAAAGAGTGGCGACTTCGTGATGACCGCCCGCGTCCGTTACCAGCAGAACACCAACGTGTGGGCCAAGGCGGGCATCATTGTCCGCACCGAGGCCGATGATGGCTTTGGCACCATCACGTTTGACCCAACCAACTCTGCGGCTCCTTGGGCGATGATGGCTGTTACCCCCGCCAATGGCGTGCAGTTCCAGTGGAAGACCTTCGCTGGAGGCAATGGCAACACCGGCTGGTCCGGCGGCGCCGCCGACGCGGTCCCGATGTACCTGCGCCTGGTTCGCACCGGCAGCACCCTGGTCGGCTTCTACTCGGTCGATGGCACCGATGGTTCCTGGAGCCAGCTGGGCAGTGCTTACACGATTCACGGCGACAAGGTGGCTGTGGGTCTCGGCGTCACCTCGCATGACGATACGATGACGAGCATGGCGGTCTTCAGCGACGTGTCGTTGAATGCATACGATACGGCGGGGACGCCCGAAGCTCCGGCGATCACGAGCATCACCGGTCTCGGTCCCAAGGCCGCTTCCGTGTCGTTTGTGAATCATTCACTGACGGCAACGAGCTTCAAGTTCCAACGTGCCACCAAGGCCGACTTCTCCGATGC
>JBLNDH010000638.1:0-6546 GCA_050261455.1 Bacillota bacterium | reverse complement strand
GAGGGCACGGAGATCCGGGGCTTCGCTACGCTCAGCACCCGGCGTGGGAGAGTGGCGAATCATTCGGCAACGGGTTCGGCGACGCCAAAGTCGATGACCAGTTGCGCCACTCGGCCGGCCTTTGTGAGGCCGACGAAGCACTCGTAAGCCCCGTCTCCCATGCCGCCCTCGCAGAGGATGACATTGGCCGAATCCTGGCTGGGACGATAATTGAGCCATTCGTTATGGCCGAAGCTATTCGCCTGTTTGCGGATTTGCCTAAGCTGTTCGTCGAATTGCTGTCGAAGGTGGGCGTAGTGAATAGCGCCCGCCTCGGGCGAGAAGAGATCGGTGGCACCTTCCTGGACGATGACGTTGGGCGTGTCGTCTGTGAAGCACGGGCGCGCCGGCGTGACGGCCGTCACCGGCTCCCACGACGCGACCTGCAGGTCGCTGAAGGTAACCACCGCGAACGCGCAGCGATCGTTGCCATAGGGGGAATTCTTGGGCAATTCTGCGATCACGAGTTCGACGGCATAGCTGCCCGGGCTGACGATGCGGTTCAACGCCGGAAATTGATCGGCGCTGTATGCATCGGCTACGCAAATGCGGCCGGTCGGGAGTACCAGTTTCCCAGCATCGATCCGACGGATCGTAAAGACAGTACCTTCTTCACCCGCGTCTTCGCGAACCTTGGCGTTCTTTGCCGAGAGTGCGACGTTCATCCGCTTGGCTAAAACAGTTTCGTTCGTAGCCATTGGCCCTCCACACCATCAACACCCTTTTTGACCGGCGCAACACGGAAAAACAAGACTTTGTTGGCATGATAGTGCCAGACAACTCGTCGGGCAATGGTTTGCGAAAAGAAAAAAGGCTCGAAGTTGGTTGGGTCCGCCGCGGCGGATCGGTGATTCCTGCCCTTACCCGTTCGTCGCCACCCCCTTTTCCCCTTTACGCATTCGCGCCTACGTTTTTCTGCCCTGTCGGGCAGTACTCCAGAAGGGGACACTCGCTGCACTTTGGCTTGCGTGCCTGGCAGATCTGTCGGCCGTGGTAGATCATCAAGTGCGACCAGAGGGTCCACTCTTCCCGGGGGATGATCTGCATCAAGTCCTGCTCGATCTTGGCGGGCTCGGCATGATCTGTCAGGCCCAGTCGCTGGGTTATCCGGCCTACATGCGTGTCTACCACCACGCCTTCGTTCTTGCCGAAGGCGTTGCCGAGGATGACGTTGGCGGTTTTGCGGCCTACGCCGGGCAGGGCGGTTAGATCCTCCATCGTCTCGGGGACTTTCCCGGCGTGCTGCTCGACCAGGGCGGCGGCCATGCCGCGCAGGGCTTTGGCCTTGTTCCGATAGAAGCCCGTGGATTGGATGTCCTTTTCCAGTTCTTCCTGGGTGGCCGCGGCCAGGTCCTTTGCACTGCGATACTTCTTAAAGAGGGTCTTGGTGACCAGGTTCACCCGCTCGTCCGTGCACTGGGCCGACAGGATCGTGGCAATCAACAGTTGCAGCGGTGTCTGAAAATCCAGGCTGCATTTCGCGTTCGGATACGTCCGCTTGAGAACCGGCAAGATCTTCCGAACCCGTTCCAATCGCTCTTCCACTTTCTTCCCGCTCGTTTTGTTCATAGTCCGCCCCAGGTGACATTGCTGCTGAAGACGATCATCAAGGAAAGAAGCACCATGACCACAAACAGCAGCCACATGCTTTCCCGATGATATCGGTCGAACTGCTCTTTGGCCGGGTTGGCCACCTCCGGCTCGTCCGCGTTCGCGATGTATTCCTCGCGATACTTCCACACCTTTGGCCAGGTGACGTAGCGATCATAAACCACCAGCACCACCGCCGCGACAAACAGCACCGACCGGATGATGCCATGCACCACATGAGCCGGGCCTCGATCCATCACGAGCCATTGCGCGATCAGCATCAATAGCAGCACTGCCGCACATCCCAGTTGAATCGTCGATAGCCGTCGCAGGATGTTCGCCACGGTTGCTCCCGCCAGCAGGGAAGCGTGTTGGTTTTCCAGGTTTACCGACAAAACCGTCGGCAAAATGGGGTTGGCCTCGCGAATGGTTCGAAAGATGATCGGCGCCGCCACGGCGACGAACACCACCCCTCCGAACCAGGTGGACAAAGCCAGCCAATAGAGCGTCTGGATGAGTTGGTAGGCAAACATTGCAAAGAACTATAAGCCCTCGGATGCTTTTGATGAAGGGACCCGGGGAGAGCCTAAGGAATGCGGGCTTGCGCTGCGCTACGGTGTGGCTTGGGGGCTTAAGACGCGGGTATGCTACCCGGCGAGCCCGGCCCTGCGGGCCGCCGCTCAACGCGGACCCTGCCGGAGGCACCAAGCTGCTGGGGTACGCGATTTACTTCCACGTTGCCGTTCCGTCGGCCCAGATCTCCTTTTTCCAAATCGCCACGTCGCGTTTCAAGGTGTCGATCAGAAATCGGCAGGCTGCGAAACTGTCGCTTCGGTGGGGGGCCGATACCGCGATCAGCACGCTTGCCTGCCCCAGCGGCACACGCCCCGTGCGGTGGAGCACCGCCAGCTTCGCGATCGGCCATTCCTCCCTCGCTTGGCGAGCCAGATTCTCCAGCTGCTCCAGGGCCATTTGCGTGTACGCCTCGTAATCCAGCGCCAACAGCTCCTGGCCTGATGCATTCTGCTCTGCCCGTGTTGTCCCGAGGAAGATGCTGATTCCGCCTGCTGCCGGGTCGGTTACGAATTCGAGGACCCCCGCCACGGGAATCGGCTGGTCCAGAATGGCAATCCAGTCGTTCATTGGCTTGCTTACCCCCCGCTGACCGGCGGGATCAAGGCCAGTTCGTCCCCGTCATTCAGTAACCGGTCCGGCTTGGCATAGGATCGATTGACCGCATAGGCTACCGATGTGCGATACCCCTGGATGGCCGGGACCCGCTCGCGCAGCGTCCGGACGGCATCATCCACCGTTGCCCCGGCCGACAATTCCAATTCCAGCTCGGGGATTCCCGCTCGTTCTCGGAGGCTCGCAAAAAGCTTCACCCGGATCTGCACGTTAGCTTCCCGCCTGAACACTCGCTTCGGGCGTTCGATATCCGACCAGTGCAATCTTATACCGATCGGCCACCTCGATGACCTTGGGCTTTTCCAGAATAATTGTCTTGCCCGCCTCCAAGACCAGGCAGCCCGCCCCGGTCGCATGGAGCTTCTCGATCGTCTGCATGCCAATGGTGGGCACATCGAGGCGCATGTCCTGCTTGGTGTTGGCGACCTTAATCATGGTCCATCCCCCAACGCGGCAGAGCTTTCCCGCCCGTTCGATCATGGCATTGGTCCCTTCCAATGCCTCGACCGCAATCACATCCCGGTCCATCACCGCGATGCTCTGGCCAATGTCCAACCGGCTGATGGTGCTGCAGATCTCCCATCCGAAGTGGATGTCTTTCCACTGCGATTCGGTCGGCTGCCGATGGGTCATCACTCCATCGTCCGCCAAGTGCTCCCGGCAATAGGTCGTCGAATCGATCACGTGAATTCCTGCTGAACCCAGCTCATTGGCCACGGCCTGCAGGACGGCGTAGGGACGCTTGTCATGCCGCAGGACAGTGCACCAGAGTTTAATCGCCCGCCAATCGGGAATATACCGGAAATAGCGCCAGCGATCGTACATCTGCGACTTCTGGACCCGCCCGACCATGATCGCTTCAGAACAGCCCCCATTCTTCAGCACCTGGATCCAGCGATTCATCTGCAGGATGCCAACCCATTCGAAATGGTCGCATTCCTTGCGCAGTTCCGGCCAGGCGTTGCGCGAAAACCCCGCGCAAACCACAGATCTCCCGGCGGCTCGCGCACCTCGCGCCACCAGAACGGGAAAGACTCCTTCGCCAGCGATCAGGCCCAACGGCTCCATTCGTGGGCCATTGTACCCATGAGCCGATGCGGTTTGAATGACCCCCGCCTCCCCGCAAAGTCCTCCTCAAGCCACGTCTTCGCCACTTTGGCAACGTTTCCCCGCCTGCCCAGATGGATGGGCTGGCCCAAGATGGTCCACCCTAGTCCATTCCGTCCCATCGCTCGGGGTCCCAGTTTGCATTTACCGGCTGCTGGCAGAGCTGATCCGCGATCGGCAACGATCCGAGGCGTTGGAGCAGGTCATTGCCGCCATCCGCCAAACCATTGTCGTTCAAAAGCTTATGGCTGAACACCTTCTCGTCGTCCGCTTGCGGTCCAACGCTTTCGATGCTTTCCATAGACCCTCCACCAGGGATTGCCTGTCTAGCCACATACTCGCAAGAGAAACCTACATTCTGTTCCCCCTCGGGGGCAAATAGATTCCGGAAATGCCGGGAAAGTGCCCCGGAGGCCATCTTGAAGATTGGACACCTTTGGCTAGACTATGAAGGCTCCGGCGGAGGCACCGTGATCTCCGCCGGTTGTGTTTCCTATTGGAGCGAGATCTTCGAAAAGGATCAGGCATGATTAAAGTCAAGCTGCGCGGGAACGAGACGGCCGAACAAATGCTGCGGCGGTTCAAGAAGATGTGCGAAAAGGAAGGCCTCACGAAGGACATCAAGCGGGTGGCCTACTACGAAAAGCCCAGCGAGAAGCGCCGTCGTCGTACCCGCAAGGGCCCGCGCCTTTCGATGGGCAGCCGGGCTTAATAGCCTAAACGAGATATTCGCTCGAGAGCCTGTCTCGTTGTGTCGGGTTCGTTACGTCCCAGTAAATGCCTGATGACTGCTTTCGCTCCCATGATGACAGCAGATTCCGAGGCTGTACGTACTGAGAACCTCACAAAGATCTACAAGGATTTCTGGGGTCGGGACAAAGTCCGGGCTCTGGATGACTTGAACCTGACAATCCAGCGTGGCGAAGTCTTCGGATTGTTGGGCCCCAATGGCTCGGGCAAGAGCACCACGATCAAGCTCCTGCTGGGTTTGATTTTCCCATCCCGTGGCAGGGCGTCGATCCTGGGCGAACCTGCAGGAAGCCCGCGCGTCAACGAGCGCGTCGGCTTCCTGCCGGAAGAATCGTATCTGTATCGCTTTCTGAACGGCGAAGAGACGCTCCATTTCTATGGGCGGCTGTTCAAGATTCCGCGCCGGGAGCTGAACCGGCGTGTGCCGGAATTGCTCGACGTCGTGGGCCTGGATGCCAAAGCCCGCAAGCGCAAGTTGCGCGAGTATTCCAAGGGCATGGCCCGCCGCATTGGCCTGGCCCAGGCGTTGATCAACAATCCGGACCTGATCCTTCTCGACGAGCCGACCACGGGCCTGGATCCCATCGGCACACGCGAGATGAAGGATCTGATTCTCGATCTCAAGCGGCAGGGCAAGACGGTGATCCTCTGCAGCCACCTGTTGGCCGATGTGCAGGACGTCTGCGACCGCATCATCATCCTGTACCGGGGCAAGAAGCAGACGCTGGGCTTCGTCAAGGATCTGCTTCAGGTGCGGGATATCACAGATATTCGGGCTAAGGGAATGTCGCAGGAGCAGATCGCGCAGGTGCGGGAGTTCCTCAACCGCATGGGCGCAACCGAAGCGTCGATCACTCATCCGACGACGACGCTGGAAGATCTGTTTGTCCGCATTGTGCGGGATAACTCGGATCAACAGTAAGAACGCGTTTCAAAACCGAATTGACCAAGCTGTTGTCGCTGGGCCCTGCGGTTTTCAGTCGCGTTCCACGGGTGCGGGACACCCGACCCTGTGAAAACGAGTTTCAGGGCGTTCCCAACTCAGGCAAGGCGCCGGCCCGGCCGGTGGATGACGAACCATGCTAGCAGCCATCTCCGTTCTGGATTGGATTCAACAGAACCAAGGCCTCGGTTTGGCCGGCGCAATCGTCCTGGTCGGTCTGGTTGGCTTGGGATTGCGCGATCTGCTGCGGTTCAGCGTCGTGCGCACGCTGGCGATCGCCTCGGTGAACTTCCGCCAAGCCGTTCGCCGCCGTGTCCTCTGGATTACGCCGCTGCTGATGATCGCCGTGATCATCATCAACCAGTTCCAGCGTCCCCTCGATGCGCAGGATGCGATGCGGCAGACGACGATGATCTGCCTCTTTGCGACCGGCCTGCTGGTCACGCTGATTATTCTCATGCTGGCGTGCACCAGCCTTCCCCATGAAATTGAGTCGCGCGTGATCTACACGGTGGCCACCAAGCCGGCCACTCGCCTGGAGATGATCGTCGGCAAGCTGGCCGGCTTCGCCGCCGTGTCATTCTGGATCCTGTTCATCATGGGCCTGTTCACCTGGGGATACGTCCGGGCCTGTGACTGGCAGATGCGGAAGGCCATCACCGCCCAACTGGCCAACCCTGGCCAGATCACCGAATCCCTACGGCCGACCTTGGAATACTACCGCGACCATGGCACTCTCCATGCCCGGACCCTTGGCCTGCCCGAATCCCTCAACATCTATGCTCACGAGCCTCAGGCGCCTGCCGACCAGTGGGCACCCGCGGGTGATGAAGGCGAAATCGTGGTTCGCTTCCTCTTCGATCGCTCCATAATCCCCGCCGGCGTCCCCGAGGCGGATCAGGCCGCATCGGCCTCGACGATGGGCCCGA
>JBLNDH010000637.1:0-9369 GCA_050261455.1 Bacillota bacterium | reverse complement strand
TCACAGTTTGAATTGTCATTGATCACGATAGTACAGCGTACCTCTGCATCACCGGCCACGGCGACGCCACGTGCCGCAATGGTCTGCTCGACAACAGCACGGCGCCCGACACATGCCCCAGACCAGAGAATCGACTCATGCACTGTGGCGTCGCGATCGACGAGGCAGTCGGGCCCAATCACTGCAGGGCCGATGATTGTGGCGCCGGCCATCACTCGTGCGCCCGGCCCGATATAGACGGGGCCAACCAGGCGGGCCTGGGAATGTACATGGGCATTCGGATCCCGATGAGGCATCGAATTGTCAGACGCTTGATGGCCAGAGTCGCCCCCCCCACTCCAGGCATTCTCCATGTATTCGATCATGGCATTGAGATAGGACTCTTCATTGCGGATCGGGATGACTCGGCCGCGCAGAGGCACCGCATGGATTTCCAGGCCTTGCTGCACCAGCCGAGAGATGAGCTGCTCCTTCATGTCCTGGTATCCGCGTTCGCGGATGTAGGCGAGGATATCGCTCTCGCAGACATAGATCCCTGCAGGCTTCAATACGGATTTCGAGAAGGCATCGCTCGCGGCCGCAATGGTCAGCACTGCGCCCCTGCGGCGGTGCTCGGCAAGCAGGTGTCCCAGATCCACATCGAGCATCAGGCCCGTGCCATGGGCGACGACAAATGTTCCCGTACCTAGCCAACGCTGGCAATCCTTGATGCAGCCGGCCGCCCCACGGGGCAAGGCATCCTCGCTATAGTGAACTGTAATGCCCGGAGCGGGTTGCGAACCAATGCCGCTGGCAATATCGCCGGTGTGGCCATTGGCGCTCACCGTCATGTCCCCAATGCCTGCCGCATGCAGGGCATGCAGGACGTGTTGGATAATGGGGCGATCGACCAGTGGCCACAGCGCTCGCGGCAACTGCCGCGAGAGCGGGCACTGTCCAAACTCCTGGCCGCCTGCCAGCACCACAGCTTTCATCGTATCCCTTCTCTCCTCTCCGCAAGGAAAAGCTGTCAGCCCACACGCACCGCGTTTGGCCTTCGATGAGCCGACTGATGCAAACGGTTGTCGCTGCAGATCCCCGCCGTTTTCCCTCCCAGCGAATCCGTGATCACCGATCGAGTCCGCGATTCACGTCGATGGGTTTCCGCCCCCCTCGGCGTGCCTTGCCAGTTCCACGGCAGTAGTACCGCGGCATGTGCAGGTGCAAAAGCAAGCATCGTGCCGATCGCGCGTGCGCGGCCATGATGGCAGACCGGCTTTCAAAATAATGCTTAAGGGTGGATCACGCGAGCCGGGAGCCCAGATGAGCCCGATTCGCTCCGAGCGTGAACGTGGCCATATTGTCTACCGGGGCGACAGGCGTCCATCCCCCTGTGCGCCAAAACGACCTGTCGCATTTGGCTGGCGTGAAGCAACTTCAGGGCGTTTATCTATCGATTGGCATACTGCAGGTCGTAGTACTTGAGGTACTCGCCGGTCTTGATCGAACGCCACCAGGCCTTGTGCTCCAGATACCACTGCACCGTGGTCTGAATCGCCTCGTCGAAGCGGCGCTGGGGCGCCCAGCCCAGTTCCCGGCGGATCTTCGTGGCATCGATTGCATAGCGCCGATCGTGTCCCGGCCGATCCTTCACGTACACAACCGATTGTTCCCAACTCTTGCCCAGCTGGCACAGGATCGTCTCGGTAATCTGGCGGTTGGCAATCTCATTATTGCCCCCGATATTGTACACTTCCCCGCAGCGGCCTTTGTTCAGCACGGTCCAGATGGCCTGGCAATGGTCCTCCACGTACAGCCAGTCGCGGATGTTCATGCCATCGCCATACAGGGGCACCTGCTTGCCTTCCAGCAGGTTGGTCACAAACAGCGGGATCAGCTTCTCGGGGAACTGATACGGCCCGTAGTTGTTCGAGCAGCGGGTGGTCAGCACCGGCAGGTGAAAGGTATGGTAATAGGCCCGCACCAGGCAATCCGCGGCCGCCTTGCTGGCGCTGTAGGGGCTATTGGGCTGCAGGGGCGTCTCCTCGGTGAACTTGAGGTCCGGCCGATTCTCGGGCAAGGTGCCATACACCTCGTCGGTGCTCACCTGCAGAAAGCGATCGATCCCCTTGGCCCGAGCGGTATCCAAGAGCACCTGCGTGCCCGTGACGTTGGTGCGGATGAAGGGGCCGGAGTCCAGGATGCTGCGGTCCACATGGCTCTCGGCGGCGAAGTTCACCACCTCGCGAATCGCATAGGTATCCCACAGCTGGCGCAGCAGGGCCGCGTCACAGATGTCCCCGCGTACGAAGATCAGGCGTTGGTTGTCGATCAGATCGGCAATGTTGGCCAGGTTTCCCGCATAGGTCAGGGCGTCGAGGGCGATGAGCCGCAGGTCCTCTGTGCCCTGATGAAGCATGCGGACGAAGTTCGTGCCAATGAAACCCGCGGCGCCGGTAACGAGAATGGATCGCATGGACATGAGTTGGTAGTTAATAGTTGCCAGTGAGTAGTTGATAGTTGCCAGTTGTTGAGTGCCGCTGCCGGACTGGCAACGGGCAACCAACAAATACCAACTCCTTCCTACGCGCTTTCCTTATTCGCCCCGCTCTGGGCGACGGTGTTGCAGGCCTTGAGGTAGAAATCGATGTTCTCGCCAGCGTCGGCCCACCAGCCCTCGAGCTTGTCGGCCGTCATCTCGCCGCGTTCGATGTAGGCATTGTTCACATCGGTGATTTCCAGCTCATTGCGAGCCGAGGGCTTGAGAGTCTTGACGACCTCAAAGACCTTGGCGTCGTAGAAGTAGATCCCGATCACCGCCCAGTTGCTCTTGGGCTGCTGCGGTTTCTCCACGATCTTCACCACGCGGTCGCCGTCCATCTCGGCCACGCCGTAGGCTTTGGGGTTCTCCACCTGGGAGAGGAGGATCTTGGCCCCCTGGCCCTGATGGCGGAAGCGGCGGACGGCGTCGCGGATGGTGTACTCGACGATGTTGTCGCCGAGGATCAGGCAGATGGACTGGCCATCGGCGAACTGCTCGGCCAGGCCCAAGGCCTGGGCAATGCCTCCGGCGCCATCCTGGTAAGTGTAATTCAGATTACGGAAGCCAAAATCCCGGCCATTGCCCAGGAGGCGAATAAAGTCCCCGGCGTTGTTGCCGCCGGTCACCAGCAGGACCTCCTCAATGCCGGCCTTGGCCAGGCATTCCAGAGGGTAGTAGATCATCGGCTTGTTGTAGACGGGCAACAGATGCTTATTGGTGACTTTGGTCAACGGAAAGAGCCGGCTGCCCGTTCCGCCTGCGAGGATGACGCCTTTCATTCTTCAGCTCCTTGGTCTGCGACCAGCCCCGTGCCACCGCGTGTGGGACGCGATTGTAAGCCTGAGAAAGCCCGACACCAATGATAGCCGGCCTGAATAATACAAATCGACAGCGAGGGGCCGCCCTCCGCGGTCCCACGCCATCGTTTTTGTTTATCGGCACTTTGTCAGACGGGCTTCACTGCCGAGCAGCGGCCCAGCAAACGAGCGTATGCCGCCAGCAGTTGTTCTTCCGATCGCCGCCAGCAAAGCAACGCGTCGTAACGAGCTTGGCCGGCAAGTCCCATAGTCCGCCGCCGCCCGGGGTCATCCAGCAGTTGCACGATCAGGTCGCCGAACTGCCGCGGATCGTTCTTTGTGGCATACAGAGCGGCCTCGGCAGCGCTATAGCGGGTTTCCAACAGATCGTACGCCACGATCGGCTTGCCCAAGGCCATGTACTCGACCACCTTCGTCATCGTCGAGTGATCGTTCATCTCGTTCTTCGGATCTGGACAGACGCACAGCGCGGAGGTGTTCAAGTAATCGCTCAGAATCCGTCCGTCGCTGACGCGGCCCACAAAGTGGAGCTGGCCATCAAAGCCCAACTCCGCCGCCCGACGCTTGAGGGCCGGCAGTTCCGGCCCATCGCCAATCACCGCAAAGGCCACATCGCTGCGACCCCGAACATGGATGACATGATGGATCGAATCCAGTAGAAGATCCAAGCCGTCCTGACGGTTCATGACCCCCAGGTAACTGACCAAGTGTTTTCGCCCCAACCGCAACTCCTCCCGGCCTGGTCCAGGGGTGAATCGACCGGGCATCGGCGCATTGCGGACGATGAACACGCGATCTTGGCGTATGCGGCCTCGCGTTATTGCCAATCGTTGTACCGAATGATTCGTGGCCAGCATCACATCCGCCAACCGGTAGGTCATCTGCTCCAGCTTTAGCAGAAGGCGACACAGCCGATCCTTTCGGCCGAACTTCGCCACGTATACCTCCGGGGCCAGATCGTGCTGGTCAAACAGAAACCGCACCCCGAAAAACACCCGGAAAGGCCACGCCACCAGGAACAGCAGATCCGGCGGGTTGCACGCATGGATCGCATCAATGCCCTGGGTCACAAACAGTTTGAAACTCACCCAGCTCATCCAGAACAACGCATTGAGATATTCCCTGGCCCAGCCGATCGGCGTGCTCGCCTCGACGTTGGGATATCGATAAATGTCGATGCCCGCCAGTCGCTCGTAAGGTTGCGTGTACTCGTACATCCGCGGACAGATGACGCTCACGCGCTGGCCGTTACGCACCAGTGTCTGCGCGATCTGCCACGGCCGCCGATCGAACGGGACCGGCAGATTCTCAACCAGGATGACAATGTGTTTACCTGCCGCGGTAATCCGCACTGGTGCCGCGGGTGGAACTTGGCGAAGATCAACCCGGCGGCCCCGATCACTACGAACCTGCGGACGCGGCGTCCTATCATGCCACTTGTCGTCTTTTCGAGACACGCCCGCATCGCTCAGGCCCGGAGGCTGGGGCATGTCGCGATCAACTTCGGTGGCTTTCCGCCCGCGGAGATCTCTTTCGTCGATAACGCCGGCTTGCGAAGAGGACGATGGTTCAGCGTGCATGGTACAACCTGCTCGGCATTCCGAAACAATCACCGGACCAGCAAACGAGTGAGCAAAGCCCGGTCCACCGTCTGCCCGCTGAACGGTTTGGAGTTCCCGCCCCTCGTATGGACTGTAAACGTGGAACAGCCCGACGGCTGATTCGTTTAAGGCGTCGTCGCCTCGTGCCGTCGCGACAGGCTTGGGAGTGGCTTTGGCGTCGGCGATAGATCTCTCTGTTCGCGCCAGAGCTTCACGATCAACTGCGATTCGTCGAGTTCGACCGCGTTAAGTGGAATCGGCTCATCCTGGGCCACATCCCTGGTCAGCCGAGCACCCTCGGCCAGGCCAATGGGCAACAGATCTTTACAACGAGAGGCGGCATCAACCTGCCCATAGCTGGTGAATCCGCCGATGCCATCGAGCTTCTCGCCAGTATGCAGCGTTCGCTTGGCCATTGCGATCGTATGAGCCAGGGGCAGGCCCAGCGGCGCAATCGTGGGCTCCTGGTACAGCACGGCTTCGGCGGCCGACAGCGGCGCCTCGATATGGCACAGGTGATACGGGCGATAGAACAGGTAGTCCGGCCCCTCGCCCATCTTCAGGTAGCGCAGGTACGGTTTCACCATTTCCGCATGCTCCGAACGGGCAATCACAAAGACCCCGCCGCCGAAATCGCCACCCAGCGTGTATTCCACATTCGCCGGCTCGTCCAATGCACCGGCCGCTGCAAAGTCCTTCAGGCTGTCCTTCAAATCCGTACGGACGCCGATCATCCCACGCCGTAGGGGAACCAGGCCCGCCGCATTGCACACGACGTTCTGCTCGATGTTGAGTTTTGTGCCGTCGGTAAACGCCGCCGTCATACGCGGACTGGTCTTCTGCTTGAGGGCCCAGGGCAGGATCGAGTCCGGCGTCGCCCGGATATCGAGGAATCCCTTGCAGTTCACCGCCGAGCGGACCTCGAAGCCGCACCCTCGGCAATATTCGATCAGTCGCATCAGCACACCGGGCTGATCCCCATCGCCGTTGGTGTAAACCACACCAGCTTCATCGGCTTTTCGCCTTAGCAGGCACCCAACCGTCGCATCGGTCTCTGCGTTGAACGACACGAAGTGTTTGCGGTGCCAGAAACACCACAGCGCCACCCGGGCTCCGTGTTCGACCGCTCCAGTCGCTTCGATCACCACATCGATTGGCGCGACCGCAGTGGCCACTTCGGCGTGAGCGGTCACCGCGGGGCAACCCTGCTCAATGGCTTCGCTTAGCGATTTGGGACTGTCGCTGACCAACACCTGCTGCGTGTTGAACCCCGCCGAACGATACGCCTCAACCGCTCGCACAACCGAACGATTCACCACCAGCGCAGGAAGCATCCCAGGCATGCGGGTCAGTTGGTAGACCAAGCCGCGTCCCATGAAGCCGGCGCCGATCACGGCCACGCGAATCGGTCGCCCGTTCGCTTCGAGTCGTTGAAGTTGACGAAACAGATGCGTCATCGGCATCGTCGCGATCTGCAGGACCTATCCGCCTGCCTTGGCCTCGCTCAAGTCATAGAGGTACGCCGACGCCCCCGTCGCCAGTTTCGCGTCCAAACGGTTCCCCATGCCATCCAGTTTCATTAGAAACAACCGCTGCTCATCCACGCCTTCTGCAAACCAGACGTGTGAAAAGACCACCCACACGCGCCGCAGCCCCTTGAGCTGATCCAGATCCTCGAGATAGCCCAACCAGTCGCTTCGGCTCTCGGCGCCTTGAATGATCGGCATGCCTGACAGGCCAGTTTGGTCACGGTAGTAACGGAACGCCGGCGTGGCTGCGTAGTAGACATACAAACGGTCCCCCGGCCGCGCATGACTTGCGATATACGCCAGAACCGGACGGATTTCCTCCCGACCCCGAGGGTGGAGCACATTCCGCGCCGCCATCGCCATCCCCGGCCCGATCAAGCCCGCGGCAAGCAGACCTGCAATCAGGATGCGGTATCGTTGCAGTACGTTCCAGAGAGACTCGATCCCGCCAGCAATCAGCAGGTAGAGGATCGGCATCACGAACAGAATCAGTCGTTCGCTAAACGGGTATTTGTGCCCCATCGCCGCCACCAGCGTCACAATGCCAGGGCTGGCCACCAGCAAAAGCGATGGCCGGGACCGCTGCCACAAGCCCACGCAACCCAGCACAGCCGCCAGGGCAGCAAGCTGCGTCAGCAGCAGACCGCCGGGGCTGTAAAACAGCTGACACATCGACCGGCCCAACCATACGGCCGAATGCATCGAGACCGGCCAAGGCATGAATCCACCGGCCCAATACTGTTGCAGGTAGGAGTTCTGCGACAAGTGCCGCAGAAACAACACGTAATTCAGAATCGCCAGCAATGTCCAGCCTGCCGCAATCGCCATCAGCACCAGGAAGGGCCTCCTGCGGCTATGCCTAATCTCCGCAGCCATCAACGCCGACCCCGTCCCCGCCAGAGCCAATACCGCCGGATGGGACAGGTACATGCCCATGGCTCCAAGCAGTGCATAGACCAGCAAGCGATTCATCCGACCCGGCTGCTCAAGCACACGCAGCGCTGCCAGGATCACCCCCAACACCACCATCAGGTCCACGCTGTACTGTTTGGCTTCCGATGCGTAATAAATCAAGGATGGCGACACCGCGAGCAATCCCAGCGCAAACAGCGCCGCCGGAACGCTCAGCAGCCTTCGCGCCACCCCCCACATCAGCGGCAACGCAATCAGCCCCGCCGCAAGCGGCACCAACCGCATCGCATACTCACTCGGGCCAAACAGGACAACGGCAACTCTCTGCAGCATTAGAAAACCGATCGGTGCGCCCTGGTTGTAGTCCAAGGGCTGCAGAAGTCCCGCAAACGAACGCGTCACGACATTCGATGCCAGCAGCACCTCGTCCAGCCACAGCGACCGGTTTGATAGATACTGCGACAACATGCACACCCCACCGAGGGCCATGATGCCCCATGCCCCGTACGCGGACACCAAACTTCGCTTGGTCTCCGTCTTGGCTGGCGGAGTGACAATTGCGGCAACCTCATTCGCCATCGAGATCGTCATGCTTCCTCCAACAGCGGTCGCTCGACACGCTCGGCCACACCTTGGCCGGTCATCCGCAGGCGGTTGCCAAAGCCAGTCGCTGCCCTGGGCGCAGCGTGTAACGCAGCAGCACGGGCCGGCCATCCAGTTCGGCCAGCACCCCTACGTGGCGCGTGGCCCCCTGCACCAGCAGCGACGCGTTCGCGATCACGCCCAACAGCATGTAGTAGATGTATTCCGTCTCGGAAAACAGCGCCACCACCAGCATCGCCCCTAGCGAGCCCAGCAGCGTCGCCATCATCGTCCACAAGAGCCATTGATCCTCTGTCGTGTCGGCATGTTCGCGTGCCTTCCACAGAGACCACCCGACAGCGCCGATCAGCCCATAGAACCCGATCAGCCCCGCGATACCGTACACCACCAGCAGCGATACCCACTGGATGCACAAATCGTGAAATTGCTCAAAGGGAACAGTGCCATATCCCACGAACCAGTGGCCGGTCATGCCTCCTTCATGCAGCACGAATCGCACCAGCGACACACGATACCAACTACTGAGAGGGTCCGTGCCATAGTCGGCAATGATGCCCATGAGCCCGCGGTTGGATCCCACCAGAAGGACGATGTACACCGTCAGGAAGATCCCCACCCCAATCCGCCAGTGTTTCCGCAACGGATAGGCCAGCATCAGCAAAATGGCCAACCCCGCCAGCATCTTGGGCCCGCCAGACAGCGATGCCGCCATGCCCACCGGCAGGAACAACATCGCGATCACCCATAGGCCCAGCCGGCGCTTTTGGAAGTACAGGTTCGTGCCCAGCGCCACCCACAGCGCGAAAAACCAGCCATACATGATGTATTGCACGAACGGCCCGCGGGCGCGGGCGTGGATGCTCCCCATGAACAGACGCCAGCCGTCGCCCAGACGCGGCGTGGGAAACACGCCGTATTGCCGCAGGCTCTCCCATGGGCTGTACGTGGTCTGCATTTCATAGACCCCCAGGATCGCCAGCGGCACCCCCGCCCACATCATGCTCTTCACGAACGCATAGAGACTCAGCCGGTCCGTAATCAGAAACCTCGCACACCAGAACGGCACCAGCGCGCTGAGAAAAAAGCCGGCACGGTTGTTCAGTGCCGGCCCGACATTCAGATTCATGAGCATCGAAATCGTCAGCAGTCCCGCATACGCCAGCGCCGCGGTGTCCACCAGACGCCATCGAAAGCTCGAACGGATGGATGGCGTGAAGATGCATCGTAGCAGCAGAACCAGGCCGATGAGGCGCGCCGGCGTGAAGCTCAACTGGGCCGGCGGCATCAGAAGCGTGCTCGGATGCAGACACATCGACAGCCCCAGGGGAACGATCGCGTAACGGGCCGGCAGCGTCAGCGCCAGCCCAGTGCCTGAGATTGCAATC
>JBLNDH010000636.1:0-26977 GCA_050261455.1 Bacillota bacterium | reverse complement strand
ATCACATTGATTGCCGGCTGCTTCTGGTTCTTGGGGTGGCGGATGCCCGAGGCGGTGAGGAGGATGCGGGCTTGGTCGGTGGGGTCTTGGGGATTGGTGCGAAGCATGAGGATGGTCGGCTGTGGGGCGTAACGGTAGTAATTCGTGCAGCCAGCAACCAGCGACAGAATCAGGGCTACAATTGGCCGAGCGGAACGCAGCATACGGTGGTCCCTCGGAAGTCGAACAGTCAGGGGTAATACAAAACGTGTGCCTTTACGGCGAGGATTTGCTGGTGAATCGAACATCAATCGACGTTGTTTCGGATGCTCCGGAGCCTGCAATGCAGGAGGATGTGCTTGAGCTTCTTCCGCCGACGGTGCGGGTGGCGAATTTCCTGGCCGTGGTCTTTCCTTTTGCAGGGCTGGTCGTTGCCATCGCCTTTCTGTGGGGCTATGGGTTTGACTGGGTGCATTTGGGACTGCTGCTTGGCATGTATGCCGTGACCGTGCTAGGGGTCACCATTGGCTTTCACCGGCTCTTTACGCATCGGGCTTTTGAGGCGATCCGTCCTGTGCAGGCGATCCTGGCGGTGCTGGGGTCGATGTCCGTCGAGGGGCCGCTGCTGAAGTGGGTGGCTGTGCATCGCAGGCATCACCAGCACTCCGACCGGCACGACGATCCTCATTCACCTCATCTGCATGGCGAGGGGCTGGCGGGCCTCTTCAAAGGGTTGTGGCATGCTCACATCGGCTGGCTTTTTCAGTCGGATTCTCCCGAGCTCCCCCGGTACATCCCGGATCTGCAATCGGACGGCCTGTTACGGGTGATCAGCAAGCTCTTCCCTGTGTGGGTGGCGGTGGGCTTGATCCTTCCGGCTGTGCTCGGTGGTCTGTTGACGTGGAGTCTGACGGGCGCACTGCTGGGTTTCATCTGGGGCGGATTGACCCGGGTTTTCCTGGTTCATCACGTTACGTGGAGCATCAACTCGGTTTGTCACCTCTGGGGCAGCCGGCCGTTCAAAAGTCGGGATCACAGCCGCAATAACTTTCTGTTTGGCGTGTTGGCGATGGGCGAGGGATGGCACAACAACCATCACGCCTTCCCCACGTCCGCGCGGCATGGCCTGAGGTGGTGGCAGATCGACATCAGCTATTGGATCATCCGCGGTATGGCGTTGCTGGGGCTGGTATGGAAGATCCGGCTACCCGATACGCCGGCGATGATCGCCAAACGGAACCATGCGGCTGGTTAATGCTCGATTCTCTATTCCCAATCCACACCTGCCTGGGACGCATCAGTCGTGACGGTACAGCTTGATGCGCTGGATGCTGGGCGTAGTGCCCTGGAGTTGGAGTCGCCAGCCGCCGGCATTCTCGTCACCATTCATACGTCGGCCGGGGACCCACTGGCCATCTTTGAAGTGGCCCTCGTCGATGGACAGGATGCGCGTTTCACGCGGCCCGGGCGTCTTGGCTGAGAAATGGATGCCCACGCCCACGCCGGCCACCAGGTATTCGCCATTACCGAGATAGATGGCTAGGCCGAAGCTCGGGCTGTTCCCGTTGCGTGCGTTGTCGAAATTGATCTCGAGGTGATAGTCGCCCAGGTCTTGGCGTTGCGTCCGCACATCCTGCTTGTCCTGGTAGATGCCGATCATCTGGCCGGTGCCTTGGTACTTGGCGATCATCGGCATCAGCTCGGCCAGGATCTTGTAGCTGTCTTTCAGCGGATGATCTTCATTGACGGAGTCGATGCCGAAGGGGCAGAAGCCGATGCCGTTGCACTGGGCGATGGCCCAGAACGCTTTGGCGCCGGCGTCGGGCGAGGGGGAGGCTTCGGGGATGAAGAGGGGATTGCCATTCCGCGTGTAGCTGGCGCAAATGCCCTTGAAGTCCGGCAAATAGATGTCGGGGGCGAGGAAATCGATGCTCGGCGCGGCGGCGCGCCAGATGTCCATCACCTTGGAGACGGGGCCGCCGCTGGGGTATTGCCCGGCCTTCTGGTTCTCATGCTGCACCAGCCAGGCATTGGCGTACATGGGGAGGTTGTACTCAGCCTTGCCGGCGGCGGCGATTTTGCCGATGTAGCGGGCCATGTGCCACGCCATGAACGCCTCATCGGCGCCTTCGCCGAAGACATCGGTCCAGGTGCCAGAGGTCTTGAAGCCGGCCGCCTCCCAGTACTTCTTGAACTCGGGAATCAGCTCATTCTTGTGCTTTTGGAAATAGTCCATCAGCTCCACCGGCACGGCTTTGGCAAACTCCGCTTCGGCCAGCGCGGAATGATCGCGTGAATCGCCGAGCGTTCCGACTTCGTTTTCGATCTGGATCATCACCACCGTCTGCTGGTCCTGGTCCACTTGTTTAATGTGACGCATCAAAGCGACCAGCGCCTTGGCATCCGCCTGGCAATTGGATTCGGCGACGGGGCTGAGCACCTCCACATTCGACCCGCCGCGATTGCGCACGCGGGGGAACCGCTGGATGTCAGTTTTGACCCAGCCGGGGATGTAGCTGGAGACGCCATTCTTCCAACTTCCGAACCAGAGGAAGACGAGCTTCAGGTTGTTCTTGCGTGCGCCCTCGATCAGGCCATCCACCAGTCGGAAGTCGAACTTGCCCTCCTCGGGCTCCAGCAGTTCCCACGAGACGGTCGCCAGGACCGTATTGAGGTTCAGCGCCTTGAGCTTGCCCCAGATCGGCTCCATGTATTGGAGGCTGGAAGCGCTGGAGTTGTGCAACTCGCCGCCCACGATGAGGAAGGGGTTGCCCTGGACGAGCAGTTGGGTGGCGCTGCCCTGCTTGACCAAGCGAGGTCCGTCCGAGCCCGCTGCCTCGACCCGGCCTGCAGGCACAACCATGCCCAGAACTACGCAGATCAATCCAACGCAAGCCGCTTGCGCGTTTACGCATCCCATCGTTCCCTCGCTGTTCAAGTTGTACCGAATTCTTCCAGTCACAATTACTGATCGGATCAGTCGAATGTTGCCGCACGTCATCGGGCGGCCACGTCAGGGCTTACGCTGCAAGTTGGGACAAGTTATAACGTAAGGCGACGTAGAGAGCTGAATCAAATCCTGAATCAGGAGAGGAAACGATGCGTATCCCCTTGGCCCGGCAATTGGTCGCCAGTTTCGCCTTGTTATGGTGTGCCAGCTTCGTTGCCCAAGCGGCTTCCCCCGACACAACCGTTTGGTTCGATGCACCCGCCAAGGAGTTTGCCGAATCGTGTCCGCTGGGTAATGGCCGGCTGGGCGCGATGCTCTTCGGCGGCGTGAACGAGGAACGCATCGTGCTCAATGAAAGCTCGGTCTGGTCGGGTTCAAAGCAGGATGCCGATCGGGAGGGGGCGGCCAAGGTGTTGCCGGAGATCCGTCGCTTGCTTCTGGAAGGCAAGAACGTCGAGGCTGAAGCACTGGTCAATGCCAATTTCACGTGCAAGGGCCCCGGGTCCGGGCAGGCGCAAGGCGCGAAGCTGCCGTTTGGGTGCTACCAGGTCCTGGGCAACCTGCGGCTGACTTTCCCCATGGGGGCGAACGCTGCGGTGACGAATTATCGTCGCGAGTTGGATCTTTCTACCGCGGTGACGCGGGTGCGGTTCACACAGGACGGCGTCACGTTCATCCGCGAGGCTTTCGTCAGCGCGCCCGATGAAGCTCTCGTGTTGCGTCTGACTGCGGACAAGCCTGGCACGATCAGCTTCGACGCACGCCTGAACCGGCCGGAGTGTTTTACAACCGTCGCTGATGGCTCCGATGCTCTGCTCATGACGGGGCAACTCGAAAACGGTGTGAATGGGAAAGGGGTCCGGTATGCCACGCGGTTGCTGGCCCTGAATCGTGGTGGCGAAGTCTCCACCCAGGGCAACGTACTCCAGGTCCGCAAGGCCGACTCGGTGATCCTGCTGCTGACGGCGGCCACGGATTACCGCGGCTTCGCCGGGCGCAATCTGTCGGATCCGATCCTGGCCTCGGCCGAGGACCTGAAGAAAGTGTCGGCCAAGACATTCGACACGCTATGCGAGGCGCACATCACCGACTACCAGCGATATTACAATCGCGTTCACCTTCAACTTGGCGCGGCGTCCGCCGCCGTCGCGGGCAGGCCGACCCCGGCTCGCATCCGGGCGGTACAGCAAGGGGCAAGCGATCCTTCGCTGGCGGTGCTGTATTTCAATTTCGGCCGCTACCTGTTGATTTCGTCCTCGCGTCCGGGCGGATTGCCGGCGAATTTGCAGGGCATCTGGGCCGAGGAGATCAACACTCCTTGGAACGGTGACTGGCACCTTGACGTCAATATCCAGATGAACTATTGGCCCGCCGAAGTCTGCAACCTCTCCGAGCTTGCTGGCCCAATGTTCGCACTCATTGAATCGTTGCAGGCGCCAGGCGCGCGGACGGCCCAGGCGTATTACGGGGCCCGTGGCTGGGTGGCTCACGTCATCACCAATCCCTGGGGTTTCACCTCGCCTGGCGAGCAGGCGTCGTGGGGGGCGACCACCAGCGGTTCGGCGTGGTTGTGCCAGCACCTGTGGGATCACTGGCTCTTTACCCGCGACCGCAAGTTCCTCGAGTGGGCTTACCCCATCATGAAAGGCTCGGCCCGCTTCTACGCCGACCTGCTCATTGAAGAGCCCAAGCACAAGTGGCTCGTCACCGCCCCAGCGAATTCGCCGGAGAACGCCTTCCGCCTGCCGGATGGCCGCGTCGCCCATATTTGCCTGGGGCCCGCAGTGGACATGCAGATGCTCCGCTACCTTTTCGGTGCGTGCATTGAGGCTTCCACGATCCTGGGCATCGACGAGGAGTTTCGCACGGAACTGGTCGAGAAACGCGCTCACCTGGCGCCGACACAGATCAGTTCTGATGGCCGAATCATGGAATGGCTTGAAGAGTACCCTGAACCGGAGCCGACGCACCGTCACATCTCGCATCTCTGGGCGGTTTATCCCGGTGACGAGATTTCGCCCCTCGCCACGCCGGCGTTCGCCAAGGCCGCACGCAAATCGCTCGAAGGCCGGGGTGATCGCAGCACCGGTTGGGCGACGGCGTATCGCATGGCGGTTTGGGCGCGGCTGGGTGACGGCGACCGTACGCATAAGCTGCTGACCACGTTGCTGGCCAACTGCACACTGCCCAACCTCTTTGACACGCATCCGCCGTTCCAGATTGACGGCAACTTCGGTGCAACTGCTGCTATCGCCGAGATGCTGGTGCAATCGCATGCTGGAACCATTGAACTGCTCCCCTCGCTGCCCACGGCCTGGCCCGATGGCAAGGTGACCGGCCTCCGTGCCCGGGGCGGGTTCGAGGTGGATCTGCAATGGAAAGCCGGCAAACTCGAATCCGTCACGATCCGCAGCCTCACCGGCGCCCTCTGTAAGCTTCGCTGGGGCGACAAGACCGTCGAGTTTCCCACTATGGCCGGTCAGGCTTATGTACTGAACGGTCAGCTCAAGAGACTGTGAGTGAAGCAATCGCCAGTGAATTCCGTCCTCTCCACTGGCGACTGAGGATTATTGTTGAGTGGCCTGTTGTGGTCAGATATTCGCCCGCATATAAACGCGATGCGTCAAGTTGGTTCTGACGGGCTTATGCCGTGCCGCTGGAAAGCGATGGGATCAGTCATGAATCGACGCACATTCCTCAGGAATCTCGGCACTGCCGTTGCTTCGCCGCTGATTACGCAAGTCCTCGCCTGCGCTGCCAGCCAATCGGCTGTGCCCACGACCCCGACTGCGGCCCGGCCCTTCATCTCGCGTCTCCAGCCTGCGGTGGCTGGCGGCGGTTTTGAATTGCCCGATCATTGGGTCTGGTGCGGCGCACCGATCCGCGGCGAGGAGGGACGATATCATCTTTTCGCATCGCGTGTGTCGAAGGACATCGCGTTTCATCCGCACTGGCTCTTCTGCTCCGAGATCGTCCGCGCCGAGTCTGACACGCCCGTTGGGCCCTATCGCTTTGCCGAGGTTGCGCTCCCGCCGCGAGGCGGCGATTTCTTCGATGCACGCAGCACGCACAATCCCCACATCCGCAAAGTCGGTGACACTTACCTGTTGCTCTACATGGGCACCAACTACGATGGCCCCACCCCGACGCGGCAGAATCCGGAAGTCTGGCGTTCGCCGCGCTACCTTGCCACCTGGGCGCGTAAACGAATCGGCCTGGCCACGAGCAAGAGTGTACGCGGCCCTTGGAAGCGACTGGACACTCCGCTGCTGGAACCACGCCCCGGCGAGTGGGATTCCATCGCGACCACCAATCCCTCCCTCTGCCCGCTGCCCGACGGCTCATTCCTTCTTGCTTACAAAGCGCGGAAAGAGAACCTTGGCAACCTTCAGGTTGGCGTCGCGCATGCGCCACATTTCGCCGGCCCGTGGAAACGCCAGCGCACGCCGTGGCTCTTCCGCGGCAAGCCCACGCACGTTGAGGATCCATACCTCTGGTACGAAGATGGCCGCGTGCATGCGCTGATGAAGGATATGACGGGCGAGATTTGCGGCGAGCAATTTGCTGGCGTTCACGTCACTAGTGCCGACGGACTGAATTGGGATTTCGACCATGCCACGCTCGCCTACACCCGCAAGGTCCGCTGGAGTGATGGTCGCACCACCCAGCAGGCGTTTCTCGAGCGTCCGCAACTTCTCATCGAACAGGGCGTCCCCACGCACCTTTTCTGCGCCACCGCCGAAGGCGGCAGCAAAGACCTGAAGGACGCAACCCGCACGTGGAACATTGTGTTTCCGCTCGCGAAGTGAATGCGGTGACAGAATGGGTGGCGTTGGCTGGGGAAGTGCCGGACGGTTCTGATGATGCAGGCGACGGGTGGCGAAACTCGCAGATGCTTTCCGTCCGGCGTACGGGTTGACGACCATCGTCTGCGGCCTTCCAAGCTCAGTCTCGTCGTCCTGAGCTTATTGCCGAATGCAGGAGCGTTTCATGCAGATTCTGTGGATCCTCGTGGTAGGTGTGCTGTTGTCTGTCCAGACCGTCCGGGGCGCCACGCCGCAAGCCGGCGCGCCATCGCGCACATTCTACGTAGATGCTAGGGGTGGGGATGACGCCCGGGATGGCATGACCCCGGAAACGGCTTGGCGCTCGCTGGAAAAGGTGAACCGGGCGGCTTTGCATCCCGGGGATAAGGTTCTGTTCCGCCGGGGCCAGACCTGGCGAGGCCAACTCCGGCCGCAGAGCGGTGATGCCAGTGGGGTTATCACCTATGGCACCTATGGCGAAGGCCCCAAGCCCCTGCTGCTCGGTTCGGTGGCCATGGACCGTCCCGAGGATTGGCAACCGGCCGCCGAGGGAATCTGGGCCACGGCTCCGATGCGTATCACGCCCGTCGCCGTTCAAACCAATCTAGAACCGATGCGTTGGCAATTGCACCAGGAAGCCGGCGCGGCCTGCACGCTGGATCCCTTGTCGCCGGAAGCCAACGGCCCGGCGGGATACCGCTTGGCCTGCCGGGCCTCGGGAACGGCGGCCAACCATATCCAGTTGATCGTGGCGGGGCTGAGCCTCCGCGAGGGGGAGTACTACCTGCTGACGTTCCGCGCCCGCAGCACGCAGGCATTCGCCTTGCCCGGCGTTTCGCTGATGAAGGCCGGGGCGCCCTATTCCTCCTATGCAGATCGGTTATCCGCACTGCCGACCCTCGGCGCGGAATGGGCCGAGTACGCAATCCCGTTCCGGGCCCAACAGACGGCCAACGATGCCCGCATCACGGTCTATCTCGGCGGCGCCCTACCCGCCGGTGCCACGCTGTCGATTCAGCCCCGAGCTCTCCTAACGGCCCGATGCAGCCAGCCCGCCCCGCTGGCGGTGGATGTGGGCAATATCATTTTCGACCAGGGCCAATCCACCGGCTTCAAGAAGTGGCGGGAACCGGATCTGCGCGAGGAGGGCGACTATTTCTACGATGCCTCCACGCTGCAGGTGAAGCTACGCTCCAGCGACAACCCCGCCAAACGGTATCACAGCATCGAACTGGCTCTCAACAAGCACATCATCGACCAGGGTGGCCGAGGCTATGTGACTTACGAGGACCTGGCGTTGCGCTATGGCGCCGCCCACGGCATCGGCGGTGGCAGCACCCAGCACATCACCGTTCGCAACTGCGACATCGCCTACATCGGCGGCGGCCATCAGTTCACCCGCCCCGACGGGCACCCGGTTCGCTTCGGCAACGGCGTGGAGTTCTGGGCCGACGCCCGCGACTGCTTGGTGGAAGGCTGCCGGCTCTGGGAGATTTACGACGCCGCCCTGACCAACCAAGGCGACGGCACCAATGTGCAGGAGAACATCACCTACCGCCGCAATGTGATCTGGAATTGCGAGTATTCCTTCGAATACTGGAATCGCGGCCCGGCCAGCCATACGCGGGCCATTCGCTTTGAGCACAACACCTGCGTGAACGCGGGCTTCGGCTGGGGCTATCGGCAGCGGCCCGATCCCAATGGCCGCCACCTCATGTTCTACGACAACAGCGCGATCACCGAGGGCGTGTCCGTTCGCTACAACATCTTCTGCAACGCCAAGGACAGTTGTCTGCGTCTGCACGGGCGCGATTGGACGGCTTCGCTGAACATGGACTACAACTGCTGGTTCCAATCCAAAGGATCTTTGCTGCTGTGGGGCAATGAGATGGTCACGCCAGATCGGTCTGCCGAGTTCCTGCACAAGCGAGGGCTGGACCCGCACTCGATCGTGGCTGAGCCTGGGTTCGTGGATCCGGCGCGAAACGATTACCGCTTGGCTCCGAACAGTCCCGCTCGCCAACTGTCCGACCTTGGCTTCCCTGCCGGTGCCATGCCCTGATGTGGCGGGGACGGACTTGGTACGGTTGCACAGGCTGTGCCGCTTCGGGTCGGTGGCTCGGCCAGATAGAGCCCGCATCGCGTGGCCGCATCTGCAAAATATGCACATGCTGCCGGTTCCCCATGCTCCTTATGTATGATTCCTCATGCTAAGGAGGACGCGTGGTCCATCTATACAAATGTACTATGCCGGTATGCATTCTCATCCTTGCGGTTGGCATGGCCAGTCTGTGGGCGCCCATGGAGAGGGCTTCCGCCGCGACAGCAGTACAGGCTCGATTGCAGCCCGCCGAAGCCTTGCCCCGCGCGCGACAGATCCTCGACAAGACCATTGCATTTCTGAAAGCTCAGCAGCAAAAGGATGGGTCATGGCAGCGCAACGACCGTGAGCCGCCTGCGGTAACGGCCCTGGCCCTGCGAGTGCTGGTGCAGGATCCCAAACATGATCCGGCGTCTGCGGATGTGAAACGCGCCGTGGCCTATTTGCTGGCCCTCCAGAAACCCGACGGCGGCATCCACAATGGCATGCTGGCCAACTACAACACCGCCATCATCGTCTCGGCGTTGACGGCGTTGCATGATCCGGCCCTCAAAGATCCCATCGACAAGGCTGTGGCATACCTCAAAGCAACCCAGGCTTGGGAGGAGAGCACTGGCGGCGAGAAAGTGGATGCCGCCAGTCCGTTTTATGGGGGCTGGGGTTACGGCGGTGGCCGGGGCCGGCCGGATCTTTCCAACACGGCCGTTGTGCTCGATGCCCTTCAGGATGCCGGGGTGAAAAGCGACGATCCTGCCTATCAGCGGGCATTGCAGTTCGTTGCCCGCCTGCAGAACCACTCCGAATCCAACCCCGCTGCCTGGGCGGGCAATGACGGGGGGTTCATCTACAGTCCGGGGCGCGATGGCGGCGGTGAGTCCTCCGCTGGCGAGTATATGTCCAATGGCAAGCGGATGCTGCGATCCTACGGCTCGATGACTTACGCGGGGCTCAAGAGCATGATCTATGCCGGACTGACCAAGTCCGATCCACGCGTGAAAGCGGCTTGGGAGTGGGTACGCTCCACGTGGACGCTGGATGAGAACCCGGGTATGACGGCGGTCGGTCCGGAGGCTGCCAAGGCGGGGATCTTCTACTACTACAACACGCTGGCCAAGGCCTTGGCGGTTTATGGACAGCCCATCGTTCAGGATTCCTTGGCTGCCCATGACTGGCGTGTCGAACTGATTGACAAGCTGGGCAGCGTTCAGAAAAGCGATGGTTCGTTCGTCGGGGACCGCCGGTGGATGGAGGACAACCCCATTATCGCCACCACGCTTGCGACTTTGGCATTGCAGGATGCCATGCGGGACCTGCAAGAGCATCCGTCCAAGTAAGCCACGCCCAACGGCAGGGCACCTGGACCTGCAAAAGTACACGGGGCCGCGAGGGGTTCGGCACAAGAGGAACGTATGCCGTGTGGGCATGCCGGCCGCGTGCGGCCGGCCGACGATCGCCTCGCGGACGCTGACCAAAGGAGGCCATCCGATGGCTGAGACTTCTGCAATTTGGAGGAAGTCCCGGCAACAGCTCGATGGCGTCTATGGATTCACGCTGGTCGAGTTGCTGGTCGTGATTGCCATCATCGCTATCCTCATGAGCGTCCTGCTGCCGGTCGTGAACAAGGCCCGGGCGTCTGCGCAATCCGCGGCCTGCAAGGCGCTGCTGCGTCAATATGCCTATGCCAGCGAAATGTACGCCAATGACAACAAGGGCATTATGGTTGATTCCTACAGGTTCCTGGATTATACGGTGGGGCTGCCCCGGTATATGGGCAGCAATGCCATGCCCGAGAAAGTCGCCCGTTGCCCGGGCGATCAGACCACCGAATCCATGGGCCGGTTGGGACTGCTGGGCGCGAATCTGGATCCCCTGTACATGCTGATGCGGGCTGATGGTACGGTGTACACGGTCTTGGCCAGCATCGGCTGCAACGAGAATTCGACTTCCGCCAGTGCCCGACCGACTTCCCTGGGGCCCATGGCATTTTGGGTCAAACGCAACCAGTTACGGGTTCCTGGATGGGACCCGACCCGGACGATGACCTGGGGCGATTGGCAGAACAACCCGTACGATCCGGCGCCCAAGGCCGCCGTTGTCAAGCCGGGGGGTGCGAACAGCATGGGAACGCTCTGCTTCCGGCACCGCGGCGTGGCCAATGTGGCATTCCTGGATGGTCATGTGGGCGAAATCTCGCCGACCATCCCCGTGACGGCCGATGGCCATGATCTGGCGCAGGGGGCGTCCTGGGGAGCAGCCGGTGGTGGCGCAGCCTACAAACTGTATTACCCCTTTGCCCCGGGCAAAACGCCCGCCGGATACCGGGTGGACGGCGATTTCCCCACGATTGCGATAAGGTAGTTAATAATGTCTATGACAGGTATGCATGAGATCCACAACTCAATCACCATCCCTTTTGAATATCGCGTCATCTTCAGTGATGACGTTTTGCATGCGAAGAACAGGGTCCTTGTCGATCTGATGGCGTCGAATGTCGCGGACGGCAAAGCCAGGGCGGTCGTGTTCCTCGATCAAGGGCTTCATCAGGCTAATCCCGAGGTCCTTAACGGAACCTGCGAGTATTTTCGAACCCATCAGGCGCGTATTGCGTTGGCGGCGGATCCACAGATTGTGACCGGGGGCGAAAGTGCCAAACGCGACTCCCGCGTTTTCGACCACTGTGTCAAAACGCTTTACGATGCGGGGCTCGACCGCCACTCCTATGTGGTGGCGGTCGGCGGCGGAGCGGTGCTGGATGCGGTTGGCTTTGCGGCCAGCGTCGTCCACCGCGGCGTGCGGTTGATCCGCCTTCCCAGCACGGTTCTGTCGCAAAACGATGCCGGGATCGGCGTAAAGAACGGCATCGACTACCTCGGCAAGAAGAACTTCTTGGGCAGCTTCTACCCTCCCCACGCGGTCATCAATGACTTCACGCTTCTCCGAACACTCCCCGCCGCAGCCTGGCGCGATGGGACCGCCGAAGCGGTAAAGGTAGCTCTTATTCGCGATCCCGTATTCTTCGGCTGGATCGAGAAACAGGCATCCGAGCTGGCTGAACAAGGCGAGCCGGCAATGCGCCAAATGATCCAACGGTGTGCCGAATTGCATTTGGCCCACATTGCGACCAGTGGCGATCCCTTTGAGCGCGGCTCGGCCCGGCCATTGGACTTCGGGCACTGGTCCGCTCACCGATTGGAACAGCTCTCCAGCTTCCATATCAGTCATGGGCACGCTGTCGCTGTGGGAATTGCCATCGATACCCTGTATTCCCAGGCGGTTGGCCTTCTCGATGCCGCCATCGCCCACCGCATCCTTGAGTGCCTGCGGCGGCTGGGGTTCCGCCTGAATGTGGCCGCCGAGGCGGGCCTTCGCGACACGGCCGCCTTAAAGTCGCTCCTGCAGGGTATCGCCGAGTTCCAGGAGCATCTGGGTGGCCAGCTTTCACTCACAATGCTCCGAGACATTGGTTCGGCCACTGAAATCGCAGACGTGGAAATGTCGACAATGCGGCGCTGTTGCGAGCGAGTCCTTTTCCAAAGCCAGCCGTCCCTTTCATAGAGCCTGGAGGTCAAATGCAGGTTGCGGCAACCGAGCTTTGTCCGGATGAGACGAGCGGCACCATGCTCATGCCTCTCAGCGTGAAGAATGTGGCCAAGCGATTTCAGCAGGGCAATGTCGCCATCCCTGCCTTGCGGGGCGTTGCCCTGAGTGTTGCACGCGGCGAGTTCGTCGCAGTGATGGGCGCCAGCGGTTCCGGCAAGAGCACTCTGCTCCATCTGATGGCGGGCCTGACCCGCCCGGATGAAGGACGGATTCTCGTGGACGGGCAGGACCTGGCCGCCATGGGCGATCGCCAGCTGACCCTTTTCCGCCGCCGTCGTATTGGCCTGGTGTTCCAGGCTTTTAATCTCATCCCTGCCCTGACAGCAGAGCAGAATATCCTCCTGCCCACCCAAGCCGGTGGTGGCATGCGGCCGGAACCCGATCGGCTCGACGAACTGCTCAAGCGGCTCGGATTGCTGGACCGTCGTCATCATCGTCCCGATGCCCTGAGCGGCGGCGAACAGCAACGTGTAGCCATCGCCCGCGCCTTGATTGCCAATCCCGCCATCATTTTGGCCGATGAGCCCACGGGCAGCGTGGACTCGATCACCGGCCAGGGCATCTGCCGCTTGCTCAAGCAGCTCTGCGAAGAACAGGGACGGACCATCGTCATCGTCACCCACGAGCCGGCGGTCGCCATCTGGGCCCGGCGTGTGGTGATCCTCCAAGACGGCAGGAACCTTGGCGAATTCAGCACAAGCGAACTGGGCGATGCACAATCTCTGGCCGCACGCTACTTGGATGCTGTCCGTGCCGCCTCTCCCGCGGAGCAACATTCATGAGAATCCTCTGGCAATTGATTCTCGCCGATATGCGTCAGCATCCTGCGCGAATGGCGCTGACCTCGCTGGCCATGATCGCCGCTGCGTGTATGGTGGTGTGGGTCGTCAGCGGCTACGACGCCTTGACGGCGCAGTTTGACAGTTTCGCCTCGGATTCCCTTGGTCGCTACGAGCTGGTGATCTTGCCGCAGGCTCCCCGCATCGTACCGGGCATGATGCCGCCCGAACGACACGTGCCGGCGGAACTGCTTGCGGCGCTGCGACAGGATCCTTCCTTCGCCGTGGCCGATCCGGTCATGCAGACCCGGGTGATGGTGCGGCGATTGGATCCGAATCATCCGAACCTGAGTGGTCCAGGCGGAACTGGTGGTTTCCCCGGCGGCCGCGGAGGCTTTGGTGGTCGCGGCGGCTTGGACGGTCCGAGTGGCCCGGCAGGCGGTGGCCCTACTTTCGGCGGGATCATGACCGGCCCACCCACAACCTCGCCCATGGGCGGCGGGACTCCCATGCGTCCGCCGATGATGCGGCCCATGCCCCCAATGCTCGTCGGCACGAATGCCATTGAGCCACCCTTTGCTTTGGTCCAGGGAACCTGGATTGACCCATCGCATCCCGATCGTCTGGAGGCGGCCGTCAGCAGCAAATCGGCCGAGCAGTTGAACGTGCGTCTGGGCGATCAGGTCGTTGTCCGCGCACGCGGCGGGGAGCCATTCCAGCTGAAGATCGTAGGGATCGTGACCGAGGTCGCGCAACCCGGGACTGGCGGCATGCGCGGATTCGCCACCGTTCGGGGGCCGGCGACCGCCGCCCTGTACGTGCCGATGTCGCTGGCTGAAAAGATCACCGCCGGTCCCATGAAGATCAGCTACATCGGCCTGGCCCTGAAGGCGGAGGTCGATCTGGCGCAGTTCCGCGCCAACTGGACGCCTCGCCTGGCCAAGTTCGATCCACTACTGGTTCTGCAAAGCCCCGAGGACGTCAAGGAGGAAATGAGCGAAGGTTTCTCGGCCGACAACGTCAGAAAGCAGGCTTATTCTGCTACGGGCATCTCGCTCCTGGCAGCGCTGTTTATCATCTTCACCACACTGAGCATGGGTGTTAGCGAACGGATTCGCCAGTTCGCCATCCTGCGCGCTGTCGCCCTGACCCGCCTCCAAGTGGCGCTACTGATCGCTGGCGAGAGCCTTGTATTGGCGGCCATTGGCTGGGGTGGAGGGTTGGCGGCCGGATGGGGTTTGCTGGGGATCATGCGCAGGGCCAAGCCCGAATTGTTTGGCAGCGGAGCATCCCTGGGCCGCTGGTGCGTGCTCCTGTCCGGCATTTGCGCCTTGGGCGGAGCACTGGTAGCGTCGATCATCCCGGCCTGGCGTGCCACGCGCGTCAGCCCGCTCGATGCCCTGTCCCCACGCCAGGTTGCAAGGCAGAAGTGGTGGCCGGTATCAACGGTCGCCGCCGGGTTGCTCCTCATTGCTGTCAATCCGCTGCTGGTGTTCGTCGTCCCCATGCCGGAAAGCTCCCGCTACGGCATCTACCTGGCCCTGGGCTGCACCAGCATGGCTATCGGGTTCATCCTGCTGGCTCCCTTGGCGGTCCTCATCGCCGAGCGGGTGTTTGGCCCGCTCCTCGCCCGTCTTTTGCTTCTGGAGCCAGGCTTGTTGACTTCGCAGCTCACCAGCAATCTGTGGCGCACCGTTGGCACCACCGTTGCGATGGCCATCGGCCTAGGCCTGTTCGTGGCCATGCAGACCTGGGGCTATTCCATGCTCAGGCCCTTTGTGCCCGGCGAGTGGATGCCGGAGATGATGATGGCCGTTCTCCCCACGGGCTTGCCGGATTCGGAAACCCAGGCCATCCAGCACATCAAAGGCGTTATCCCCGACCAGTGTCTCCCCCTGGCCGTCGAGCAGCCGAAGTTCGTTGGCGATATCACCGGCAGTCTTTCGCGGACCACGGTCACGCGCCAGGACAACGTCGTGCTGATCGGCATGGATCCGCAACGGGGCCTGGGTGATCCATCCCCACTTCTGAACCTGGAGTTCGTTCAAGGCGATCGAGCCACGGCTGTCAGGCAGCTGAAGGAAGGTCGATACTGCATCGTCCCCGATCATTTCTGCCGCGAAACTGGCCTGGGCATGGGCGGGAAGTTCAAGCTGATGCCCCCCAACGCCACCGAGCCGGTGGAGTACACCATCGCGGGCGTGGTCTCGCTGCCCGGCTGGCACTGGATGAGCAAGTTCACCGGCGTGCGTCTGAACAACGCCCGCTCAGCCGCCATGGTTTTCGCTGCTTACGACCAGGTGCGTGGCGACTTCCATCTCGATAAGGTTCGATTCTTTTGGCTCAACACCGACGAGTCGGCCACTCCGGCCAACGTGGCAACTGCTGTGCAAGCCATCGCCGAACGCAGCACCGGGGCGAAGTTCAACATCGCCGCCTTCGGCTTTCCTTCGATGGACGATGGCCTGTCCATCCGTGTGACAACAAGCGCCGAATTGCGCGACCGTATCGCCACGCGGGCCGACGGCATGATTTGGGGCATGAGCCAGCTGCCGCTGGTAACATTGGTGGTGACTTCGCTCGGGGTGATCAACACCGTATTGGCCTCGGTGCGGGCCCGGCGTTGGGAAATGGGGCTGCTACGGGCGTTGGGTTATACTCGCTTGAGTCTGGTGCGGCTGGTCCTGGCCGAGGCGGTGCTGGTTGGCATGGTCGCTTGCTTGCTCAGCCTGGCATTCGGCGTGATGGCCGGCTGGTGCGGGGCAGGCATTTCCCAATACGTCAGCTTCTTCGGCGGCCTGAACCCGTCGCTGGTAATCCCCTGGGCGAAGCTCTCCTGGGGCTTGGGGCTGACGCTGCTGCTATGCATTGCCGCTGCTCTGTGGCCGGCCATTTCCACCGGCCGTGCCGAGCCGCTCAGGCTGCTCCAAGCCGGACGCACCGTCATGTAGCCGATGGCGTTCTCGCAGCGACCAGCCGTCAACGTTTCCCAACTGTTGATTCAGGGACGACGCCGTTTGAACACGCGGGCCAATCGCCCGCGGCGGCACACGAGGGTGCGGCGGCACTCAACCGCAGCCGCATTGCTGATTGACGCTGCCTCCGAACTCGATAGCATGTAATCTATATCACAATCTGAACTCCCGCGGATGGTTTGATGGACTGCTTGCAGCAGCTCAGAAGGGACGGACCATGACTTACCCACAGTGCTGGATTGCCGCTTCCGTGGTGTTCATGCTGACGCTGCTCGGGCAGCCGTTGGGTGTGTCGGCGGGGCCGACGACCCGACCGGTGGAGGTGACGGTGGTGGATCGGATCACCCAGCAACCGGTCGCCGACGCGGACGTGGTGAGTAGCGCTAATGGGACAGAGAGCCGGGGAAAGACCGATGCCGCGGGAAAGGCGATCGTGTCCGCGGTGGACAGTGGGTGGATGTCCATCGAAGTGACGGCGCCGCCGCACGCATCGCTGCAGCGGGTATGGAACGACCCGGCCAAGAGCCCCGTGCAAGCGGGGCGGGTGCGAATCGAACTGGAGCCAGGGATTACGATCGGTGGAAAGGTGGTGGATGATGCCGGCGCGCCGATCGCGGGGGCGACGGTAGTTCTTCACGTTGCCAAGCGATCGCCGGACCGCACCAGCACGATCGGACCGTGCTTCGAAACCACGAAGACCGGCAGCGATGGGCGATGGTCCTATTCGGGGGTGCCCGCCGATCCGGACATCCGCAACATCGGCTACTGGCACCATCGCTATATCAGTACCTTTGATGCCTCGGCCGGGGCCTTTCCCATGTCGGACCACAAGGATCTGGCGGCATTCAAAGAGGGTTCTGCGACATTCACACTCAAACGCGGGGTGCTGATCGAAGGCGATGTCCGCGATCAGGATGGCAAGCCGCTGGCGGGCGCGAGCATAGGCCTGGGGCAGGATCGGGTGGCGTCGAATGCGCTGCCCGAGGCCGAGACTGACGCGGCGGGACATTTCGCGATTGCCACCCATCCCACCGGAACGGCCTATGTGACGATCAAAGCCAAAGGGCATGCTCCGGAACTGATCAGGGTTCAGATGGATGGGAGCAATAAGACGATGCGGGTAGACCTCAAGCCCGGACAAGTGGTCGGCGGGCGTGTGGTCGATACCAAGGGCAATCCCGTTCCACAGGCGTGGATCTGGATTGATACCTGGCGCGGCTGTCGGACCATCCGGGCTACCCTGCACAGTGATTCGGCCGGCCGGTTCACGTGGAATGAAGCCCCGGCCGATGCGGTGCAGGCGGATGCCGAAGCGCAGGGCTACGCGAGGCTGAGCAACGCGATGCTCAGGCCGGGGGCGGAAAACGTGTTGACGCTAATGGTTCCGGCGACGGTCCGTGGTACGGTGGTGGACGAGGCCACCGGCCAACCCGTACGCGGTTTCAAGGTTATCACCGGGATCGACTGGGGCAACGGGCAGCGCATCTCCTGGGAACGGCGGGAGCGTACGGGGGTCAAAATGGACGCGGATGGCAGGTTTGAGTTGACTATCAGCTGGCCATATCCAGGGCATAAGATCCGTGTGGAGGCCGAAGGGTATCTGCCGGAGGACTCCCCGACGTTCAAGATCGCGGATGGCGACCAGTCGTTCACCTTCAAGCTGAAAAAGGGCAAAGGCATTGCCGGCGTGGTCGCCGACGCTTCGGGGAAGCCCATGGCGGACGTGACGGTGACGCTGGTGACACGGAATTCGGGGGTGCAGCTTATCAATGGGGAACTACCGGAGTACATGTTGCGTGACGTGGTGGCGACCAAATCGGGGAAGGATGGCGCGTTCGCGTTTCCGCCTCAGGTGGATCCATACGAGGTCGTGGCGGTTCATTCGACGGGATTTGCCCAGGTCAAACAGGATGAACTGACGCGGTCGGGGCAGGTGAAGCTTCAGCCGTGGGGACGAATTGAGGGACAGGTCTTCATCGGAAGCAAGGCGGCCGCGGAGGTGAGGGTGGTAGCTTACGCACGCGATGTACGGGCCGACGGGCAAGCCCCGCAGGTTTACCACAACCTGCAGGCGAAGACGGATGCGAACGGAAAGTTCGTCATGGAACGCGTGCCGGCGGGAAAGTGGGGGGTGGGTCGCGAGGTGCGGCAAGGGAACATGAGTACGTCGACGAGCATCGTGATTGCGGAGGTGCAGTGGGGGGGCACCGTGCCGGTGAAAGTGGGAGGTGCGGGTCGACCGGTGGTTGGTCAGGTGGAGATCCCGGCGGAGCTTCGCGGGCGCAACGACTGGCAATTTGAGATGTGCCGCCTGGACAGTGATATGACCCAGCCGAAGCCGAACATCCCGGCCGATGTGCAGGCGATGGAGCCGGCGCAGCGGCAGGAGTGGTATGCCAAGTGGTCGCAGAGCGAGGAAGGAAAGGCCTACACCGAAGCCGTGCGGAAGGCCAACGAGCAGCGGCGAAGCTATCCGGCCGTAGTTACGCCCGATGGAAAGCTCCGCATCGAGGATGTGTTGCCGGGAGACTATCGGCTGACGATTGGCATTACGCGGCCGCCGGAGGGACGCAGCTGCGGGTTTGGGCAGCCGCTTGGCGGCGGTAGCGTGAAGGTGACGATGCCGGAGATTGCGGGCGGGCAGTCGGATGCGCCACTCGAGGCCCCAACCGTGAAGATCCAGCTGGAGAAACTCGTCGAGGTGGGACAGGCCGCTCCGTCGTTTGAAACACAGACGTTGGATGGCAAACCGTTGAAGCTGGCGGACTATCGGGGGAAATTCGTGCTGCTGGACTTCTGGGCGACCTGGTGTGGTCCGTGCGTGGCGGAGCTGCCGAACCTCAAGGCGGCGTACGAAGCCTTCAGCAAGGATCCGCGTCTGGCGGTTATTAGCCTGAGCCTGGATGAAGATGCCGCGGCCCCGCGCAAGTTCGCCGAGAAGAACGGCATGGTCTGGTCCCAGGGGTTCCTGGGCAAGTGGGATGATGACAAGGTCACCAAAGAGTATGGCGTCAAAAGCATCCCCAGCCTGTGGCTAATAGGCCCCGATGGCAAGGTGGTTGCGAAGGACCTTCGCGGCGAGCAGATTCGGACAGCGGTGGAAGCGGCGCTGAAGGCCGCTCCGGAACGCTAGGATGTGTGCCGCCCCGAGCTCCCGAACATTATACATGTGGATCGTCTGCTTCAGCCCCGAAGGGGCGACCGTCAATAGCCAGGGGCGTCAGCCCCTGGAATCCGGGATCCCCCATGCTCCAGCCCCAACGGGGCGAAAGAACTGCCCTTGCATCGAGGATGCATAATGCTTTCCCACGCCGGCTTCGGAGCTACGCGACGGCCCGGATCTCTCCGTTGGGGAATCACCCCACGATGATCCCCGCTTGCCAGGAGCCTCGCCCTTCCGCCCGGTCGCTACATCGGTGCGAGATCCGCTCTAGATGCACCATGGCTCCCGCATCGCGCGGGACCTGAGCCGATTGGCTTCGGCATCCCCCACGAACTCCGCCTTGTGCAGATCGAACTTCAGATTCCGCTTCAACTGCTCGCAGATGTCGGCGGCCAGGCAAATGCACATGGCGCGGAACATCACTCCGGGATTCGCGACCGTCGGCCGACGCGACTTGATGCAGTCGAAGAAATCCCGCACGTGACTTGCCGGCCGTTGCGTCCGGCTCGCGTAGTCCGCCACGACCTTCTTGAATTCCTCCAACAACGCCGGCGATGAGACATCCGGCCTGGAATAACCGTCTGCCGCTGCCGCCCACCCTTCCGAACCATCAAACCGCTCACCACAGGCGCCATGCCAATACTTGCAGGGTTGCCAGACATCGCCGGGTTCCCGGAAAAGCACCAGCTTTACGCCGTTCGACAGACGCGTCACCATGCTGGACTCGGGCCCACTGTACTCAAACTCGATCGACGACATCTCCGACATGTCGAGCCCAGCCAGCGCCTGGACCACCGTGTGCGCCCCCCACATGGCTACGTCGGTGGCAAAATCGTAGAAGTTATACCATCCAGCGTTCATGTATCCGCTGTTGTAGGGCCGCCATGGGCTTGGACCGAGCCACGTCTCCCAGTCCAACTCGTCTTTGGGCGGCTGCGGTTGCGCCGGCAGCCAGTCGTGGCGGAATCCACCACGCCATCGGATGTCGGCATACGCGGTATGAATCTTGCCCAGCCGGCCCGACCGGGCCATTTCGATGGCAAAGATGTGATTGAGCTCACTGAGCCGCTGCGCGCCGGTCTGATACACCCGGCCATACCGTCGGGCCGTCTCCACCACCTCCTGCCCCTGCGCCATGGTGAAACAGGCTGGCTTCTCACAATAGACATCCTTTCCCGCCCGCATCGCCAGGACGGATGCCAGCGCATGCCAGCGGTCGCCCGTGGCAATCACCACCGCATCAACATCCTTGCGCTCAGCCAGGAACTCGCGAATGTCCCCGTACACGGCACAATCCTTGTTGCCGTATCGGCTGTCGATCGCCTGCTTCACCGCTTCGCGGTGACTTTTCATCACGTCGCAGATTGCCACAAACTGGACATCGGGTTCACCCATCATCCAGTTCACATCACCGGAGCCACGGCCGCCGACGCCTATCGCGCCCATGACGATACGCTCGCTGGGCGCGACCACGCCACCACGGCCCAGGGCTGAAGCGGGAATGATCTGGGGAACAGCTAGTACCCCGCCGGCCGCAATGGTCCGCTTCAAGAACCGACGCCGTGTGAGTCCCGTACCGTGATTGTCGTTCATAGCCAATCTCCGTGCTCGCCCCTTTTAAGTACCGCATTCCGACCTGCGGGTTGACCCTGAGGATTCCCTATGCGGTTTGACTTCCGTTCCACAACCACCAACCCTCTGGCCTCTTGGCCAAAGAGATCTTCCATGCCCAGGAGAAAACACCATTGGAATTGTCTGTTCGATTCCTGAATGGCATCGGCCTCCTCGAACCCCACGTCGCCGATCGATCGCGGCTTTCTTCAGGGCGAGTGCTTGATGACGCTCTGAGAGTCGGTGGCTAGTAGTGTGATCGAAATCAAAGGCGCGTCTGCTATCGCCTAAGGTCCATTCCCGCGACTTTACCGTCCTGCGGCTGCTTGGTTCATCGCCCGGTTGCCTCCATCAGCCGCACCGGTCCCAGCAGGCCCGACTCCATCAGGGCCGTCTCTTTGGTCAGCTTGCGGACATTCGTACGCGTCAGCCGCTGGCCTGCGGGCAGCAACTGGTCGCCGATGATCCGGTTGGGCCAGAAATTAACCACCTCCACCTCAAGCTGGTTCTCCGTCGGCCTGGCTGCGCGGGTAATATCGACTCGGAACGGGGGGCACCACAGGATGCCCAGGCTGCGACCGTTCAACCGCACTTCCGCCACTTCCCGGATATTCCCCAGGTCCAGCCAGACGTTATGCCCCGTCCCGCGCAACTCCGCCGGCAGATCGAACGTCTTGCGGTAGGTTGCCGTGCCGGAGTAGTACCGAATGCCCGGCTCGGGCCGCGTTGGCCAACTCACCAGTTGTTCAAACTGCACCGATGCCGGCCCACCCCACTTCGGATCAAACTGGACCTGCCAAGGCCCGGCGATCTCGTGCCGGGCGGCATACGTCGTGCCATTGCGTTCAGCCGTTGCCGGATGCCCCGCCGACGGCTCTCGGAACACGACGAACCACGACCCGCAGGGAGCAAAATCGAGCGGGACCGTGGTGCGCCCGTCGGCTTCCCGATAGGCTATCGCAAAGCGACGCTCGCCGCTGACTGGGTTCCACAACTCCGGGGCTTTGCCCGAAACGCGGAACGTGCACTGCAGCGACTCCGGCCGCTTGCCCCGGCTGGCGACGAAGTAGATATCAGTTCCTCCGTCAACACGGTGCAGATAGCCGACCGATGTCTTCTCATTCCCGCCGGCCATTTCGAAGTCCGGCTTGACCCCGCTTCCCAGGAGTGCTTCTCGCGCGGTCCGCCCAGCGATGATGCGGCCGCGGCCCACGGATCGCTCGACTACATTGCTCCCGGCAGGTCCCCACAACTCGGCCGCCAGTTGCTTTACCTCTTCATCGCTGGCTGGGAATCCGACCAGGCCCGTGGCGGCCACCGGCCGCGGACCAACCACCGTGGCGCCGGCTTCCACCAACGCCTTGACCTTGCGCAATACCGGCAGAGAGATGGCCGGACGCTCGGGTAGCACGAGCAGGCGGTAACTCATCCCGTCTGGCAGCACGAGCCTCCCGTCGCGGACATCCAGCCGATCCAGGATTGCCTCCTGCGTGATCACGTCATAGTCATACCCCTCCCCTAGCCGCGCCGGATCGGAACTTCGCAGCTGGGCGAAGTTGGGGACGTGGTCGCCGTAGAAGTAGCACGCATCGGCCACGAACAGGCCCTGTTGGAGCATCCACTGGCACCGATTGATGTACGCCAGGAATGGCCCGGATTTCGACCACCAGGTGGTGCCAGGGTTGAAGTGCGTGCCGGCAAAGTACTGGACTCCGGGCAGTCCCGCCTCGTCTGGGGAACAGACAAACGCATGCCACACCAGCAGATTCATCCCTTCGGTGCAGGCCTTGTCGAACGAGGGCTTGAGGTTGTCCCAGATCGTCTCCTGCCAGTGTGGGCCGATGGTTGTGAACCCCTCGGCCGCGACCAGTCGATGCGCATAGGTGTGCGCCGCGGACGCCGGCTGCTTCACGAAGAACCGGTTGGGGTCACCAACCCGGTGCCGCCAGGATTCAGCCCAGAACTCGGACATGGGCACGTCGTTGTGCCCCAGACACTGCTGGGCATCGATGGGCACCGCGTGTGGCCCGCCCGACTCGGGATGAATCTGCAAACCATGGCCCGCCGCCCAAGCCTTGAATGGCTTGAAATGCCGGTCCACCGCCAGGTCGCCCAGCGTACGGCGGAAATCGTGCAGAAAACGGTTGCTGACATCGCGGCTATCCACGATCCGGCCCGCGATCACCGGCAGGAACGGAAACAGGTCATATCCGCGCCGGCTGCGGAATTCCTCACGCAACGCAGGCGTCCAGTTGATCGCCTCGACTTCCCAACTGTCCGTGTGCAGGTACTTGAGCGTGCTGCCCGCCAGCGCTCCAGCATCGGCGATCAATGGCTCAACCACGGCGTCCCAGTAGCGCCGCAACGCCTGCTCATCGAGCACGTCCACCGCATAGCCCTTCCAGCCATCGCTGGACGTCGAAACCATGGAGTGATCGCCCACCGTGCATCCGATCCGGAGGATCTCCCAATCGCCCGCCGGCATGTCCCATCGCAGACGCCCGCCAGTGGCGAGCCGGGCCGTCAGGTCCACGACATCCGCTCCCCGCGTATCTTCCTCGCCCGCCCGAGCAGGAACATCGTTCAGCAGGGGGGTGGTGTCCGGCGCGGAGAAGGAAAGCGCTTTGTGCATCGCCTTTTCCTCCCACCGTTGGATCGGCCGCCGCTGACCCTTGGGCTCCGACTTCTTCGCTCCTTTGAGCGGATAGGCCACCACGAAGAGGTCACGGTAGTAAGGGTCGCGATGTTTCGGCTCGGCAAGCACCGCGTCAAACCACAATGGCCCGCTTGCCCGCGCCTCCGACCAGACCAGCTTCTTGGCCGAATCCTCCGCCTTGACCATGGGCCCGCCGAGGTTCCACCCGCTCTGGATATTCAGGCTCATCTCCAGACCCAGCCGCGCCGCCTCACGCAGAGTGTGTTTGTACAACGCCCGCCATTCCGGCGTCATGAACGTCGGCCCATGGGGAACGCGGTCGTTGCCATCCTGCTCGGCGCCTCCCGCATCGCAGATCAGGGCCCCGCCGAACCCCTTGGCTTTCATCTCCTCCAGGTCCCGCGTGATAGAGGCCGGCGTCACGTACCCGTTCAGCCACCACCAGTACGCCCGCAGCCGAGCATTCGTCGGCGGGTTGTCCCAGCCCTCTTGCATCGCATTGGCACGGGCGATTCCCGCGAAGAGAAGCACGGTCGCGATGCCAAAAAGAGCCCGTCGTACCAGACAATTCTTCGGAGGGGATGATTTCATCTCAGATCTCGGTCTATGTTGCCTGCGGTCAAGCCGCTCGTTTCCCGGCGTAGGATCCCGACGTCGCCGACACTATTACCTACCACCGATATGTAGCCGTGTTCCTGCCCCAGAGAATAGGAAGCGGACTGGCTCTCCGCTGGATTACCCCAAAGACCTGCCCTCGCAGGCTCATCGAGGTTGACAACTCAAGCCATCCGGGAAATACTACGTGTACGTAATTGTTCTACAGGAGATGGCATGGGCACCGGCCACGAGATCGCCATGTCGCTGCGGGCGGCCTATCTGGCCATGCATCGCGCGAGCAACGCTCCTCTGGCCGGGGAGGGGGTGACGGCTGACCAGTTCGTTGCTCTGGCCGTGTTGGCCCAGGAAGATGGGATTACTCAGCAGGCACTCGTCCGTCGCACGTCGTCCGACCCCAACACAATTCGCGCGATGCTCGTGCTGCTGGAGCGGCGGGGCTTGGTTGCCCGCAAGCGGCATCCCAGCGATGGCCGTGCCCGTAGCGTTGTTCTGACAGAAAAAGGCCGGCGCACCTACGCCAAGCTGCGCACGAAGAGCCAAGCGGTACGCGAGAGGCTTGTGGGCCTGTTTCGACCGGATGAGGCGCGAATGCTGATCGAGTTCCTGGGGCGGATCTCCGAGAACATGACGGATCGTAAGCGGCATGGACGCGAGGCGGGGATCGCACAAGCAGAGCAGAGCGGAAACCAATAGCTGAGACCTTCCACCGGCGATTTCACGGCCGAAGAAGGCACAGCCAGAAGGAGGATTCGCATGAGGTGCTCACGGACAGTCACATTCGGGGCAGCAATCGCCATGTCTATCTTCTTCGGGGTTGTATCATCCTCCCTTGCCGCGCAAGCCCCGCAGGCGGGAGCCCCGGCGGGTTTTGACCGGCCGCGCGATGGGATCGATCGTGGCAAGCTTGAAACGGTCGAATATGACTCGAAGACCGTCGGCATCAAACGAAAGATGGTGGTCTACACGCCGCCGAAATACACCAGCGATGCCAAGTACCCGGTCCTGTACCTCCTGCATGGCATCGGCGATACCGAGGTTGGCTGGTCGAAGAACGATGCCCACGTGATTCTCGACAACCTCTATGCCGACAAGAAGATCCTCCCGATGATCGTGGTGATGCCCAACGGCCGGGCCACGACCGACCCGCCCCCGGCCAATGTGTTTGACCAGAGCCAGTTCGCCCATTTCGCCAACTTTGAAAATGACCTGCTCAAGGATGTCATCCCCTTCATCGAGTCACATTACTCGGTGCAGGCCGATCGCGAGCACCGCGCCATCGCCGGCCTTTCCATGGGGGGCGGGCAATCGCTCAACTTCGGACTCAAGAACCTCGATACCTTTGCGTGGGTTGGCGGGTTCTCATCAGCGCCCAACACCAAGCCCGCCCGCGAGTCGATCCCCGATCCCGCCGCCGCCAGCCAGAAACTCCGACTGCTCTGGGTTTCGTGCGGTGATGAGGATGGGCTGATGAACCTCAGCTACGAGTTCCACCAGGCGCTGCGGCAGATGAACCTCCCGCACATCTGGCACGTCGATTCCGGCGGCCACACCTGGCCGGTCTGGAAGACCGATCTCTATCTGTTTTCGCAGCAACTGTTCAAGGACAAGAAGGACTGGAATATCGAATCAACGCCGGAAGATCAGACGCCCAGCCCCCGCAGCGGAGGGCCGGGCGCAGTTGCGGGTCGTCGTGGTCCAGGCACGGGAATGCCCGGCATGCCACGACCAGGACCAACTCCGCTGCCGATCCTGCCGGCGCTGGCCCGTTATGATGACGCCAGCTTCTACGCCAGGACCGATGTACCCCACGGCACGGTAGAGCAGGCCACATACAAGAGCTCGGCCGGCCGAGAGAAACGCATGCACGTCTATCTGCCGCCAAATTACGAGAAAGACCCCGGCGTCAAGTACCCCGTGCTCTACCTGAACCACGGCGGCGGGGATGACGATTCCAAGTGGACGAGCACCGACCCGCGCAGCGGCGGCAGCGCCCAGTTCATCCTCGACAACCTGATCGCGGCGGGGAAGGCGCGGCCGATGATCGTCGTGATGCCGAATACACGCGGCCTCGCCTCGGCAACCCCTACCGGGCCGGGTAACGATGACGCGTGTACGCAGGAGTATCTCAAAGACATCATTCCCTATATCGAGAGCCATTACCGGGCCAAACCGGGCCGGGAGAACCGGGCGCTGGCTGGGCTGTCCATGGGCGGGTTCGTCGTGATGAACACGGGCTTGTCTCACCTGGATACGTTCGGCGAACTGTACGTCTACAGTTCGGGCTATTTCCCGAATCAGGTACAGGCGTTCGAGGACCGCTTCAAGAGCATCTTCGAAGACCCGAAGCTGAACGCCGAGCTGCTACGCGTGCCGTTGTACATAGCGGCCGGAGAGACCGACATCGCCCTGGTGAATGGCCAGCGGACTCTGTCCGTGATGAACAAATACGGCGTTCGGAACTTCTGGGTTTTAAGCACCGGCGGACATGAATGGGCCAATTGGCGACGTTACCTGCACCAGACGGCGCAGATCATGTTCCCGGAGTCACGCGGCCAGTAGATAATCTATAGATCCTCTCAATACCGAAAGTGCTCGACTGCATCCAAGCCCAGGGATTTATCCCTGGGTTCTCGACGGCGATTCCCTTTCGGTTTTCGTTGGACTCATTTAAGGCCGCACCAGAAACGAGCTCAGTCCCTTATCTGAAAAGAAGAAACCCTCCGGCCTTTCGGGCCGGAG